>NZ_DBLXSO010000036.1:0-30651 GCF_057878315.1 Jutongia sp.
AGCCATCTATAATGAAGATTATGTACCTTTTCTCTTCCTTCACATATATCCGCAAGATGCTTTGCAAGCATCTCACGGTCTTCTTCATATACTACATTCATAACTTCATTTGACATATCTGTCAGGATATTACTCGGTATATTAAATCGTTCCACAGCAGACTGTGAAATCTCAAATATATTATTCTGCAGATCAAATATATACAGATAATCGTCCATACATTCTGTAATGATCTCAAATAAAATATCAGCTGTCTGCTCTCCAAATAATTTAAATATATCATTAATCACAACAATAACCTTCCTTATGACTACTTCACTCTATTCCTGTCATTTTCTAGAATAACTTAAAGATATTCACGCGATCATGCATCTTGGCTGCTCCCTCTGCCAGATTAATACTGATCGCAGTATTCTCTTCTGAGGATGCTGCATTGCCCTGTACCACACCGGACAGCTGTTCAATTCCCTGACCGATCTGTTCCAAGGATTCAGCCTGGGAGTTTGCTTTCTCCATGGTGTTCTGTGCAATCTCTGCAAAGGACTCCATATCTGCAATGATCTGATTGAATGCGTCTGCTGTTGTTCTTGTAATCGTATTGCCATTTTCGATTTCCACTAAGGTCTTATCGATCAGATCTCTTGTATTTACAGCAGATTTTGCACTGTCTGCTGCCAGCTTGCCGATCTGATCTGCCACTACTGCAAAGCCTTTTCCTGCTTCTCCTGCTCTGGCAGCTTCAATGGAAGCATTCAGGGATAACAGGTTGGTCTGGGATGCAATATCCTCGATATCTGTGATAATATTACCGATCTCCTTGGAGATTTCTGTAATGTGCTCCATTTCCATCAGCAGATCGTTCATTTTTTCTTTTTCTTCGTTCGCTTTATCTGCAGAAGCTTTTACACGTGCAGATGCGCTCTGTGTTTCCTTCGCTGTATCTGCCGCCAGATCCACAACCGTATCAATGGTGGCATTCAATTCCTCGATGACTCCTGCCTGCTCTGTTGCACCGTCCGCCAGGGATTTTGATGCATTTTCCACCTCGGATGCATTCGATGCTACCTGTTCTGCCAGATTGCTGATCTCGGTCAGGGTACTGTTAAACCGTTTCAGAATATACAGCAGTGATACCTTCAATTCCGAGAAATCGCCTAGGAAATCTGTAATATCATTACCATTTCTGGTCAGGTCACCCTGCGCTATTGCCTTTACCTCCATAGAAATCTCGCTGACATAATCTGCCAGAATACCCATGGCTTCTTTCAGATTCTTAATGGTATCGCCAAGCTCATCCTCAGACTCATAGGTAAGCATTTCTACATTAGACAGTTCGCCCTTACGCAGGCTGGCAACTGCTGCATCTATCTGTTCTACCGGCTCAGTAATGGAATTGGTAATGATCCTTCCGATCAGTGTCGTCACTACAGCAATCGCAAGACCCGCTGCCACGATCACAATAAATATGATTACAGTGCATACATTAGCCATGGTCTTTGCCTGGTCTAATTCTCCCTGGAACGCGTCACGTAATATAGTTAATTTTTCAGCAAATGACTTATAGTCTTCATACACCTCTCCGGTCATCAGTTTCGATGCTTCCTGCTGTTTACCCTCACGGCTCAACTTCAGGATTTCATCTGAAGCATCCCTGTATTTTTCCCATGCAGCGCTTGCTACTTCGTAATCGTCCTGTCCCTTTTGAGCATCACTGTCTGCATTGATGATCGCATCCAGATTCGCACCGGTATCCTGGATCTGACTCTCCAGCTTCTGAATTTCTTCTTCGCAGGAGTTCATGATTGCTGCATCTGATTCTACCAGATGCTGATACTGTTTAATTCTGTATTTCGCAGTCATTGTCTCTAAATCCTGCAGATATTCCAATGACGGAGACCAGACCTCCGTCATCTTCTCTATATTTGAACGGATCACTAATGTCGAGATCACTGCCACCGACACTAAAAATAATGTCATAACAAGCACTGTCATTCGATATACTTTTAATTTTCCTGCAACCTTTAAGTTAGCTATACGCTTTTTGATCTTTTCCATGATCGTTTTCCCTTCCTTTGTAAATTCACATTTGTTTATCCAGAAATAGTTATAATATAGCATACTTTATTGGAAAAATCTATTAAAAAAGTATTAATTTATTTTCATACATATGCCAATGCCTATAAAAAGAAAGGCACTCCGGTAACGGAGATTTTTCAATACATGTTTCTGCTGATTTTCTCCAACAGAAATATGTATAAAAGAATCGTATCAATGAAGCGGCTGAGTTAGACAAAAGAACCGTTGGTTACAGGCGCAGAAAGCTGTCTATGGAAAAGGAAACCCATGCCATCATGCGTTCCGGCTCATTTGTTTCCCAATCAAAAAATTGTTTTTCTCTTGGGATAATACATAATACTTCACTTCCATGCTTTTATCTCCTTCCATGTTAAAAATTTACAACTCAATTGTTTCTACAATTTTCTTCAATGAATCATTGATTTCTCATCTCTCATGATCACATGCTTAGAATTTATTTTTCTCAATTCTAAGCATACGATATCCGATTCCAATATGTGTCTGGATATATTGTATCCCATTTTTTTCTGGTTCCAGTTTTTTTCGTAGTGTTGCCATAAAGACCCTAAGAGAAGCGACATCGTTTTCCGAACATCGTCCCCAAATCTGCTGGGTAATATAGGTATGTGTCAATACCTTTCCTACATTGCGGGATAAAAGGCAGAGCAACTTATACTCAATGGGCGTCAAATGCAATTCTTCTTCCTTCAGATATGTGCAGCCGGCTGCATAATCTATCTTCAATTCTCCATTTTCAAAAACAGATTTTTCCATTTGTTCCCCTGTCTGCGTTATAGCAAGCCTCCTTTGAGTAACACGGATGCGAGCAAGTAATTCCTCTACGGAAAATGGTTTTGTAATATAATCGTCCGCCCCTGCATCTAATGCTTCTATTTTATCCGCATCCTCACTTCTGGCACTGATCACAATAATCGGCATATTCGACCAAGTTCGAATTTTTTTTATCACCTCTACACCTTCCAGATCAGGAAGTCCCAGATCCAAAAGAACGATATCCGGATTGTGGGATGAAGCCTCCAGAATGGCCGAAGATCCGTTTTCTGCTGCTAGGTATTTATAGTCATGTGTTTTTAATGTAGTGATAATCAGGTTACGTATAGGCCTGTCATCTTCAACCACTAGGATTAATGTCTTATTCATTTAATGTCACCTCGCTCAAGGGTAATGTAAAAATAAAGTTGCATCCGTGTGGATCATGGTCCGTCAGAATCAGTGTTCCGTTATGCGCTTCTATGATAGAGTGGCAAAGTGCCAGACCAAGTCCCAGACTCCGATGACTATCCATAACTGTTGTTTTCCCTGTATAAAACATTTCAAAAATATGCGGTTTCATTTCTTCCGGAATTCCAGGACCATCATCTTCTACACTTATCTGTGCTTTCCCATCTTTTTTGATCCCCCGAATGCAAATAACAGAACCTGACGGCGTATATTTTATCGCATTGTCAATTAAATTTACCAGAACCTGTATAATAAGACGTACATCCATACGTGTAAGAACAAGTTCCTCACAGTCAGCCACAATTTTATAATCATCATGTTTCCTGTTAATATGACGCAGCGACTCTGAAATCACCTCATCTAAAAGCTGATCTGTAAATTTAAATTTCAATCTTCCATCATTCAGCCTGGTAATGGACAGCAGATTCTCCACAACTCCGATCAGCCATTCAGAATCGTCATAAATATCGGTGTAAATCTGATGCTTTGTAGCTTCATCCAGACGGTTACTATTGCTCAGCAACATATCTGCATTGCCGGAAATTGAACAAAGCGGAGTCCGAAGATCATGGGAGATTGCCCGAAGAAGGTCTGCCCGCAGTTGCTCGTTTTTAGCCAAAACCGCATTTTTCTCTTTTTCAGTAGCATTTTTCGC
The DNA here is from genome assembly GCF_057878315.1 of Jutongia sp. Lineage (NCBI taxonomy): Bacteria > Bacillati > Bacillota > Clostridia > Lachnospirales > Lachnospiraceae > Jutongia > Jutongia sp. Next base: position 3,974 of record NZ_DBLXSO010000036.1, read on the forward strand.
ATTCTCCATTGCAAGTGCACATTCATTTATTACAGACAGCAGGATGCTGTATTCAAAAGAATCCAGAATTTCTTCTTGCAGTGGTATTCCAATTACACCGTAAACACTATTTCCGTTTCGGATTGCCAGATATAGACATTTAGCTTGTGGAAAATATTGCGTGGATGCACCGGCACGCTGTCTGTTTTCATAGACCCATCTGGCAATCCGCTGTTCTTCTGGTATTAAAAAATCTTCTGTGTCTTCTTTTTCTTCAGAAAACAGCTTTCCCCCTGATAAAGTTCCATTTTCCACAACATATGCTGTAATATTACGGTTTAGCAAACGGATCAACTGTGTACAGGTAACATCAAGGATCTCTGTTTCTCCTTGGGCCTTTTGCATCAGACGATCTGTATCAAACAGCACCTGTGTGCGAAAGGCAAGCTGTGCGGACATCTTTGCATGCGTCTTTAGCTTTGCCGCAAGTGCTCCCGTAAGTACGGATGAAATAAGCATTATAAAAAAAGTTACCGGATAACCCACCGCATAAGTATGAAAAGACATCCTGGGTTCTGTCAGAAAAAAACGAAATAAAACTACACTTAAGAACGAACCGGCTATACTGCAAAGATAACCATCTGTCACTATTGAAGTAACCAAAACACCCAAGATGTATATCGTTACAATATTCGTATCTGTGAATTTCAGCTTCTGAAACAGCAACCCAATGAAAGTGCATACTGCAAATATAAAAACTGTCAGGAAATAATCTTTTGCAGACGGTTTTTCTACATACCATGTAAATGGCTGTTTCTGATAGCTCCTGGTTTTTACCGTATCTGGGATTATATGGATATCAATATCCGGTACAATTTCAATCAACTTTTCCGTCAAAGTTGACTTGCTGAAAAAATGATTCCGTCTGGCATTACTTTGTCCGATCACGATTTTGGTAACATTGGACAGCCTGGCATACTCTGCAATCTGTACTGGTATGTTTTCCCCATGAGTCATTACAATTTCTGCTCCAAGCATTTCTGCATACCGAATATGTTCTTCCAGATTTTCTTTATCTAAGGCTTCTGATTTTGTACCAGTCTGCACATACAGAGCTGTAAAACGTGCCTGCAACGCATTCGCCATTTTCGCCGCTGTATCTACTATTTTCTGATTCGAAGGTGCAGCAGACAGACAAACAAGGATATGTTCATCTGTTTTTTTATTATCTCCTTCGATTCTTAAACTCATCTTTCCTGTCACCTTTTTCTACTGTTTTTGAAATTATATCATGCGACTGCCAACATACCTTCTGCCATTACCTTCACCTCTTTACCAGCCTCTTCATAACAAATAAACTATATGCGAAAGCACTTCTGAAGGGTTCTGTATTCTCCCAACACCAGTAATTTATTATTCTCTGCAAAACACGTATCCGGAGAAATTGCAATATTGAATTCTCTCTCATTTTTTACTGCCAGAATATTAATGTTGTAGCGTTTTCTGATATCCAATTCGCCTACTGTTTTTCCAGCCCATTCCTCTGGTACTTCCACCTCAAAAATCGCATGGGAAGCATCCACTTCCATATAGTCCAGAATATGATCATCCGTGTAACGGATAGAAGCCCATTTTGCGACCTGCTTTTCTGGATAGACCACCTTGTCTGCACCGTTGCGTAAAAGAAATTTTTCCTGAACATCACGCTCAGCTCTGGATATCACCAGTTTTGCTCCCAATTCTTTCAGAAGGGAAGTTGTTTCAAGAGAATTTTGAAAACTTCCTCCAATGGTCACGAAACAGATATCATAATTTCCAATCCCAAGAGATTGTAAAAATTCAGCATTGGTACTGTCACCAATCTGAGCATTGGTCACAAATGCCAGTACTTTATCCACCCTTTCTTCATTCCAGTCAACTGCCATAATTTCATGTCCCAACTGATTAAGCTGCATGGCAACATGTCTTCCAAATCTTCCAAGCCCGATAATCAATACATTTTTCATAATATTATCTTTCTCCTTCTCATCCAACTGTAATTTTTTCCAAAGGAAGCTTTGCATTCCCCTTGTTTTTTCCGGAAAATACCGCATAAATCAAAGTCAGACCGCCTACACGGCCCAGATACATCAGTATGATCAGCACAACCTGTGAAAAAACATGAAGCCTCGGTGTAATTCCCAGTGTCAGACCTACCGTACCAACAGCCGAGGCAGCTTCATATAGGCAGTCTAAAAGAGGAATTTCCTCGTATACGCTGATTGCAATTCCTCCACAAAAGAACAAGGAAAAATAAAGCATAGCTATTGTCGCTGCATTTTTTATCACGTCATATTCCAGTCTTCGTCCAAAAGCCCCTGCATTTTCCTGGCTTCGAAACGTTGCAATCGCATTTAAAATAAGCACCGTAAACGTTGTTGTTTTCATTCCACCTGCTGTAGAGCCCGGCGATCCACCGATCAGCATTAACAATATCATAACCGCTTTTGATGCCTCACTCATCTCTGAAATATTTATGGTATTAAAACCTGCAGTTCTTGTAGTTACGGATTGAAACACAGCTGCCAACAGCCGCTTCCCCATGGGCAAGTTTTTCAGATCACAGGTAAAGAAAAAAACTGCCGGGAGCAAGATCAGACATGTGGTAGTCATGAGAATAATCTTGCTTTGCATGCGATAACGTTTAAAATTCAGTTTGTTCGTATAAATATCATCCCAGGTAAGGAAACCAATTCCCCCCATAATGATCAGCAGCATAATTACCATATTTATAAGGATGCTCCCATAATATCCTGTCAGAGACGGAAAAGCATGAACTGCTGTTCCCAGTATATCAAATCCGGCATTGCAAAAAGCAGAAACAGAGTGAAAAACTGACAGCCAAATCCCCTTTAACCCATAATCCGATAAAAAAACTGGCATCAATAACAATGCCCCTGCAGCTTCAATCAAAAATGTCCCCTTTAAAATAAACCTTGTCAGTCTGACGATTCCTCCAACTTTAGGTGCTGACATCGCATCTTGCATAGTACTTCTTTGCATAAGAGATATTTTTTTCCCGGAAAGAAGAGAAACAGATGCCGCCACAGTTACCACTCCCAGTCCTCCAATTTGTATAAGGACAAGAATAATCGTCTGCCCTGCCTGAGACCAGTAGCTTCCGGTGTCTTTCACCACAAGTCCCGTCACACATACCGCAGAAGTGGCTGTAAAAAGAGCCTCATGAAATGGGGTCAACACTTGCTCCGATGTGGAAATGGGAAGCATAAGCAGAACGGTTCCTAAAAAGATCACGCCTGCAAATCCCAGAATAATTAATTGAAAAGATGTCATGTGCTTTTTCTTACATAAATTTTCCGGCATAATTAATTAAAACTCCTTATTATCAATTCTAATAGCACCACCTTCGTGATGCATTTTATTATATCCAATTGCTTTCAAAGATGGTATAAGAGTCTCTACTTCTGTATTAAGATTATATAAAGACACGGAACACACCTTTATCGGCACGCAACATTTGTACTTACAAGGGGAATGTAAATCAACCTTCGCAACGCCATAAATTATTTAGTAGCCTAAATCCAAATGCTTGATACCATTTTGCAAATCCGCAATGTATCATATCCAAACTTCCTTCATATAATTCTCCTTTACATTTTATCTTCATACTATTTATTCTTTTAACGAAATGCGTTTTTGCTTTGTGTAAGCACTGTACATTTTTTTACCGCCGCTCTTCTTCCAGGTACGCACCCGCACATACAGCGAGCCCTTGGTGGACAGATAACGGATTTTAAAGGTTTCCTTTTTCTTTTTGAGCCGGTTATATTTTAGGGAAAGTCTTGTCCAGGAAGCCTTGGATTTCTTTTTGTAGCAGATTTCTACCCGGTTTCCCTGATACCGCTCCACCCGGAGCACCAGATAACGGATCGATCCCTCTTTTTTCTTCTGCATCTGCACAATGGGAGCCGGAAATTTCTTGGTGCCGGTGTTACCAACATTGGTGATGTTTCCTCCCGTCAGCTTTTCTCCGCCTTCAGGCGTTGCCGCGGGATCTGACGGATCTCCGGATGGTGACAATGGCTGAGCCGTCTGATCTCCGGTTTCCGGCGTGACAGAGGCTTGTGTCCCATCTGTCGGCTGTGGCACATCAGAGGAAACCGTTGGCTGCGGCACTCCGGAGGGCTCTGCCGGATGTGATGTACCGGAAGAGTCCGTCGGCTGCGGTGTGCTTGTGATCACCGGCTGCGGCGTCGCAAGTCTGGCGATCGCCTCCGTCCGTGTTCCTCCACATCGGCTGCAGGTATATGTTCGGACTCCATCCGTCTCACCAGTTGGCTCTGTTGTCACCACACCGTTATCCCATTTGTGACCGGTAGCCGGTATGACAGTGACGTTCTCCTTCTCATTGCAGCCGCTTCGTTTGCAATGATGTGACTTGCTTCCGGACTTCGTACAGGTTGCCTCCTGATCGATCGTCCATTCCTCGGAAATATCATGCCAACGCGGCGTGGCAAGCTCCTCCTTTTGCTCCCCACAGTTCAGACAAACGTACTTTGCCGTTCCATAGGAATCGCAGTCATCCGTGATCCAGATTGTCTCAATAAGCTGCCAGTCATGTGCCGCCTCTTCAATCTCATAAAGGGCTTTCGCCGTAATATCCTCTGTCACAACACCAGGCAGTCTGTCCGCCACACCGTCCCCGTCAAGATCCCACCTGAGATTGATCAGGCTCGTCCCGACAGGCGGATAACAATACGAATCCCCGATCAGCGGATACGGACAGTTTTCCCCTTCCTTTACGATATATTCTGCCTCCATGTAGTGACGGATCAGATAGCGTACCAGATGCCACTCTCCCTGATAGAGCGCGTTATGTTCCTCCAGCAGTGAGGAATCCGCAAGTGCCTGCTTTGCAAACGGAAGATCGATTTCTTCCAGATTATTTAAAAATCCTGTCCCTGCCTCCCGACAGACCGATTCAAAAGCTTCTGCGGAGGTGTCCGTCAAAGCCAGCTTCTTTGACACTGCTTTATCCATCATAATATCACAGACAGACTGTGTCAACTCCGGAAGTACCAAAAGCTCCATCCTCCCCTCCGGTATGTCACTGATAAAATCCTGTCCAAGAGTAACATGCCCGGCATCGATCTGCATGTATTTTAACCCGGTACAGTTCTGAAACGCTCTCGCTCCGATCTCGAGCGACTCTCCGCACAGATATACCTTTTCCAGTTGTGTCGACTGAAATGCTTCCTCCCCGATCAGACGCAGATCATTCCCGGCAAATTCAACACTCTTCAGATACGGGCAGCATGCAAACGCTCCCTCCCCGATATATTTCACACTCTCCGGCATATAAACATAATGAAGCTCTGAACTAAAAATTATAAAATTATCGGCGATCGTCGTTACTCCCTCCGGAATATTGATGATCTCCTGTTCCCATCTGTGTTCGATCGCATACTGTTCTCCCACCATCAGAATGTCATTCTTCCAGTTTGCTTCGTTATCTGTATACATTGTCTGATCGATCACATGATATCCCCATTTCCGGATATTGGGACCAGCCTTAATCTGCGTTAATCCAATGCACACATTAAACGCCTCATCACCGACAGTTTCCAGCGAATCGGGCAATATAATACTTTGGAAGCCACAATGGTAAAACGCCTTGCAGCCAATGGACCGCAGGGTATCCGGAAACTGAACCACTTCTAACTGCCCCTGCTCCTCGAAAGCTCCATCACCGATTGCCGTGATCTTTTTGCCATCAATCTCCGTCATGATCAGCTTTTTAGCATTTCCGGTGTATTTAAGGATCGTGACCTCGTCTTTGTCATCCACACTGTAAATGCAGTCTGCTGCCGTCAATGTGGAAACATCCGAAAGTGTTTGAAAACACCGGTTGTCCACCGCATTGCTTTCCTGCACATGCTCTATCTGTGCATGCACCACCGGTATCATAATGTCCGCGGCTCCTGCCAGACATAAGCCTGCTGTGAGCAGATATGCAATTTTCGCTTTCCATCGTACCTTCATTTACCGTGTCCTCCACAAATCGTCTTTTCCCATTTATCCGTCAGGCGGATCTGCTTTTGTCTCGAATACGCACTGTACACTCTCTTGCTGCCGCTTTTCTTCCAGGTCCGTACCTTCACATACAGCGAGCCCTTTGTCGAAAGATAGCGGATCCGGAATATCTCCTCTTTCTTCTTCAGCGTGTCATACTTCATTGCCAGACGCACCCAGGCTCCTGTTTTCTTCTTTCGGTAACAGATTTGCACATGATCCCCCTGATATTTGGTCAATTTGATCACAAGATAGCGTAGCTTCCCCTGCTTTTTCTTTTGGATGCGGATCACCGGCGCAGAAAGTGTTTTTCTACTTATACCACCGCTCTTTTTCAATGAGACACCCGATGTGCTGTTTCTGTTTTTCTTATCGGAGGAAGCCGGCTTTACAGAAGCTGCCGGTAAAGTATTGTCTGTTAATGAACTGCCCGCTCCCGCCGTATTATCCCCGTCAGACGACGTTGTCTGCTCCTGCTGTCTGGTTGGTTCCGTCGACGGCGTTGCAGACTGCTCCGGCGTTCTGACCGGCACCGGCGTCATGGAAGCAGCCGGCGTCATGGAAGCAGCCGGCGGTTTTGTTTCCGGAAGCTTTGTCGGCTGCGGTGTCGATGTCCATGAAATCTCCTCGGTGCGGATCTCCCCGCACTGACGGCAGGTATATGTTTTAATGCCCTTTTCTTTCGCGGAAGGCTGCTTCGTCACAACTCCGTTATCCCACTGATGACCCAGACTTGGGATTACCGTAACCGCTCCCAGCTTATCGCATGTACTTCTCCTGCAGTGATGCGATTTGATCCCCGCCTGCGTACAGGTTGCCGCCAGATCAACCGTCCACTCCTTCTCATAGTCATGTCCCAGTGCTGCCAACTTCTCCGTCTTCTCTTCTCCGCAGCCGCCGCAGCGATACCGCGACTCCGACGGCTCCTCACAATCTCCTTCCGGATAGGTTATATCCACTAACTCCCAGGTATGTTCCTTCTCTGCAATCTCATACAGACATTGTATAACCAGATTCTCTGTCACCTTCTCCGGCAGTTCATCCGGCTCACCATCCCCGTTCAGATCATAGCCCTTGTGATAGAGCACAGTACCAATCGGAGGATAACTATATACATCTGCCATTCCAGGCTGTGGACATGTCTCACCATCCCTGACCGCGTAAATCTCTTCCGCATGATTCTGCATCATATAACGTACCAGATGCCACTCTCCCTGATAGAATACATTACTGTCCTCCAGCAGATCGGGATCGGACAGCTCCTCTCTTGCAAACGGAACGTAGACGGCATCTGCCTTTTCCATCAGATCCGCTCCTCCGTTTTCCTTTAAGATCTTCTCAAACTGTCCGGCAGAGACATTAGTAAATGCAAGCTGTTTCGCACCGTTCCCATTTTTTAAGAAGTTGCAAATATCTTTTGTCAGGTCAGGGAGTACAAGCATATCCATTATTTTTTCGGAATCCTTAAAACCATTTTCAGCGATGATCACATTTTTCGCCGCAATCTGAAGAGAATGCACGGAAGAATAACGAAATGCCCCTTCCTGAATCTCTACCGAATCGCCGGACAAATACAATGACCGAATACTTGTCCAAAAAAATGCATCCTTACCGATCACCCGCAGATCATCGGCTGCAATTTCCATTCCCATCAGGCTGGTCATTGCAAATGCTCCTTCGCCAATATAATACAGACTTTTGGGCAGAAAAACATAACGCATATTGGGAGAATACGGTATAAAATAATCTCCCAGAGTCGTAATCCCCTCCGGGATCGTCAATATTTCCGCATCCCCCCGGTACAAGATAAGACTGCCTCCAACGATCAGCATATCATCCTTCCAGTTTGCCTCATCATCCATATAAGCAGTATAATCAAGTGCATTACAGCCCCATTCCCGGATGTGGTCTCCCGCCTGAACCGCTGTCAGACTGTAGCAATGGCTGAACGCTTCTTTTCCGACTTTCTCCGCAGATTCCGGCAGCGCAATGCTCTCAATACCGCTTTCATAAAATGCCTTCTCTCCGATCTCCCGAAGTGTATCCGGCAGTTCAACTTTCCGCAGGCGCTTTTTCTCCTGAAAGGCTCCCTCCGCAATTGCCGTGACATTCATTCCATCAATCCGGGATATAACCAGATTCTGCGCACTTCCGGTATACTTTAAGATTGTCACCTCATCCTGCTCATTGACACGGTACAGGCAGTCAATCGCAGACATGGTAACCGCAGTCGGAAGAGGCTTTGGATTCGGTGTCACCTTCGGGGAAGCCGTTGGTGCAGCCGTCGGCTCCGGCGTATGCAGCGTCTCCTCCCCCAGAATCTGATAGGTGATCCTGTTCCCTTTACATTCCCTCTCTGCCCCACCTCCGGCGTAACAATGGATCACAAAATCATCTGCATAACAATAGGTATTCATCAGATTGATTTTGTCGTTCATCAGATAGACGTCCTTTACCGCAGGGAAACGATTAAATCCATAGTTAATCATAACCGGGGCATCCACCATGACCACCTGCACATTGTTATTCTCCTGCTGGAAGCGAAGCTCCACATAACGAACCGGATAGCCGCCGATTTCTGACGGCATACGCCAGATTACTTCATCGCCCTCATACCCTTCGATCACAGCATATTCTTCCGTGTCATCCGGATGACATTCACTGACGCCCTTCCGCCAGATCACGCCATTTTCACAGCCGGCATTCGTCGTTGCATGGAGCGAATACTGTATATCGTAATCGGTCACACCGTTCATCCGGGACACCTGAAAAACAAAACGGTATGTCCTTCCCTTACGGAAATAATGATAATGCTCCTGACTCATATGCCATACATTATTCTCATCGAGGCTTGCACCCGGACCGTTAAATATAACCACTTCTTCCCAGCTGTATCCCGTCCACTCATCCAGTTCCACATGGAAAACATACCGCCACTCTCCGGTTCCTTCCGCCTGTACATTCAGACTGAGTGCCTCGTCCTGTCCGGCTGTATAGTATAAATCCGGCATCTCCATTGTAAGCGGCAGACTGCCTGTCTCCTCCTTCGAAAGCCATACTGCATCCGAGGCAATCTCCGGCTCATGTTCTGTTTCCCCCTGCGTGTCTGCCGCCTTGACCTGCTTTGTGATGCTACCCGGATATATCCCACCGGTAATCCATAAAGAGAGTGTCAGCAGCCACACAATGCATCTTTTCCGGATTCGTTTCATGCCGATCCCTCCCTCATTCTATCCATCCTATCTCTGTCTATTCCCATATACCGTCTGTACCCACCGACCCCTCGTTATCTTTATGGTATTACATATATAATTTCCTGTTATTCATGCCCATATTTTATCATACCCCCATGACAATGACAACGTCATGTACGGAATTTACTCTGCTCTATGAGACGATCTCAGCCGCTCTGATCGTATCCTTCATTGTCTATCATCTTGGCATGTTATTTTTCTAATGAAATGTAACCGCAAATACTACGAAAAGCATAAGCTCCACGACAAAGATTACCGGAACACCGATATAAAACTTCGGCTTCTGCGTCTTGTGATGAAACAGATGCATACCGCCATATGCACCGAAAACGCCGAAAACGGCTGCCATCATCAGTGCAGCCTCCGAGACCCGCCATCGGTGGTTCTTCGCTTTCCATTTGTCCAGTCCATAGAGAAGCAGCACGGCAAGATTGATCATAAGATACGCCATTAAACATTTGTAAATCATCGTTTTTCCTTTCCGGTCAAGCTATCAATTATTCACCTAAACTTTCCACACCCAAAATATCGATTTGCCAATAGTCTTTCAAAGAATAACCCCCGGACATTTGCGTCCGGGGGGTGTTGTTTATTTCTTCTGGTCCAGAAAATAGGACTGCCAGGACTGATGCTGGTTGGCCATATTGTGATAATAACTGTTGGCCACATGATTATTAACCGTAAATTCCTTAATCTCATGTCTGGCACCGGTAAGATACTGCTGGAACGCCGTCTTATTGCGATGTTCCTGTCCCTCTATCTGCACGCCGGTGTCCGTAATGCTGCGGATCAGATTCTGCATCTCGGTGATCTGTGTCTGATACTCATATTTGTTATTCTTGAGCGTATCACCAGCCTTCGCAAATAATGCATCAAATCCCCGATCCAATGTCTCCATATTGTCCAAAAGCTTTGCTTTCTCCTGAATGATCTCATCAAACCGATCCATATCCGGCTCCTTCTCCTTCAGGATCGCACCCTGCTCCTTTGTCAGTTTTAAAAGCTCGAGCAGCACATCCAGCTTCTTCTGTAAGGATTCCTGCAATGCAGAAACATACACTCCTATATTATCCATCATTTTCCTCATTTCCTTTGTTATGAAACATTATTCAGCTTCATAACCTCTCTCCATGTATCCCGCATGGTTTTGATATGCTTCAGTGCTTCCACCAGAATGTCCTTGTCCTTTTTCATGTTGGCTTCCACCAGACGGCGGTAAATATAATCGTAAACCACATCAAAATCCTTTGCCACCGGGTACTTCATATCCAGTGTGGAACGAAACTCTACGATAATGTTCTGTGCCTTCACGATATTATTATGAGCCTTCTCAATATCCCCCGCTTCGATGGCTTCGATCGCAATGTTTGTAAACTTCACTGCTCCATCATAAAGCATGAGGGTAAGCTTTGCCGGCGACGCTGTCTGTACGGCATTTTTCTGATACATCTGTGCTGCTCTGTTAAATGTTGCCATATGTCACTCCATTTCCCGGCAGAGATCCTGCTTTAAAGCTATTCCGAAACTCTGCGAATTATTTCCCTTTTGAATTCCTCTTATACGCACCTGCAAATCCTAGTTGCTGCCAAGATAGCTTGCCAACGAATTCTGCTGCGACTGAAGCTTGGAAAGTGCTGTCTCCATTGCGGAAAACTGCTTGTAATAACGATCCTCCATGTCAGACAGCTTCGTCTCCCACGATTTGATGTCTTTCTTGTACTGCGTCATCTGCTTTGTCATCTCTTTGTCATTGTAGAAGGACAACGCACTCTTCATCGTTGTGGTGGTAGAGATTTTCTTGTTGATATTATTGTACAGGTTCGATGCGATTCCTGACATAACCTCCATGACAATATCCGGATCACTGTTGATCATGGACTGCAATGTATTCTCGGAATCTGCATAATCAGTGTCATCCTCGTCGCCCTTGATATGAAGCAGACCATATTCCTTATAATCCTTACCGGTTGTAATACCGAGGTTTGCAAGAGAATATGTCTTACCATCGGATGCCTTCACCGTAATACCGGTCAGGGAAGTACGGAAGGTCTCCAGAATACCGCTGAGTGTTGAATCACGACGAAGCAGGGAATCCTTGATCTTTGTTTCCCACTTTTCTACCTCCTCATCGGACATTGCTTCCTTCTGATCGTCGGTCAGCGGATCGTATCCTCTGGCAGAATCTGCATAATAATACTTATTCATCTCCGATAATGCGGAGTTATACTGCTCTACAAAGTCCTTGATCGCATCATAAACTGCAGTGCTGTCATTGGATACGGTAACCTTTACTTCCCTGTCAGATGCAGAGACCAGATTCAGTGACAGTCCATTGACATCCAGTGTTGTATTGCTGCTGGTCAGCGTTGCACCATTGACCTGCACAATAGAATCAGCTGCCTCGATAACAACCATGCCGGTACCATCTGCACTCTCTTTGACCGCAGAACCGTCAATATCATCCATACCAAGAAGCTTCAGTGCTGATTCCTTTGACTGCTCTGTGCCATCCTTCATTGCCTGCGCATAACCATTCACGGCAAGACTGATCGTTGCGTAGCGTTCACTCTGCTTCTCGATGCCTGCATCCCCCAGACCGCTTGTCACTGCGTTGTCAATCTTACCGGTATATTCCTCAGAAGCGAGCTTTTCTGTCACGGCAGGCTCGATGATTTTCTGCTTCAGTACGATCAGACGATCACTTTCTGTGTAGACATTATTGTCCAGACCAGCCTCCTGCAATGCCTGCTTCACTTTACTGTAATCGATATCTCCGGCTTTATGTGCATCACCGTTGCCATCCGTGCCATCTGTCTCGTACTTGTACTTGGAAAGCATATCATCCGTAAGCTTGTTCTTATAATACTCTGTTGCCTTCTCCTTCGCCGTGCGGTCTGAGATATCCTGCAGACTCTTCTCTGCATCTGCTGCAGCACTGGTATCCTGTGCGTTCTTAAGATCACTGAGGATCTTTTTGACCGTGTCCTGATCACCGGAAGACAAATTTGAATAATCCACCGAGTCCATCAGCTTGTTCTGTGCTGCAACCTGCTCTCCGGTCATCGTCTTGCTGGTGATCGTAAACTTACCGTCTGCTCCGCTCTCCTTTGCACTGATAAAGAAACGTCCCTGCTTCTCATCAAAGGACGCATTCAGACCGGCATCCTTTAGTGCATTGACAAAATCACGGACTGTGGTAGTTTCATCCACGTTCAGATTGATCGTTTTCTCACCGGCTGTAATCTCAATCGTGGTATCTCCCTCTGTATCAAAGCCAAGAGCAGACAGCTTCGTGTCAGATGTCACCTTGCTCTCTGTTACCTTACCGGAGGCATCGGTTGACTTGGCAGAAACCTTCGCACTTGTCACATACTGTGCAGCTGCAAGCTGGTTAACCTTAACCGTGTAAGAACCGCTGGACGCACTTGACTGTGCTGTTGCTGTCAATATGGAAGCATCGGAAGATGCTGCCTTCTTGGTCTGGTAGCTTGACTGGAAACGCATCTTTCCGGCAGAATCCGTATAAAAGCTGTAGAGCTTTTTGTTCAGACCTGTCCAGATATTCTGTGTCCACTCCAGCTTCGTTTTCTTATTTTCGACCTTTGTCTTCTTGGTTGTCTGTGCCTCCATCAACGCAGAAACAATGGAATCTGTATCGAGTCCTGAAGTCATTCCCGTCATTCTAAGTGGCATAATAACCCTCCCTTTCTAAAAAACCTTTATCTCTTCTCATCAACAATGATGCCGGCTAATTCCCAGATCTTCTGTAATGCCTCCAGAGACTTCTCCGGTGGCACCTCGCGGATCAGCTGATCCGTCTCCTTATCATAAACCTTAATAGAAACTCTTCTGGTCGGTTCATCATAGGAATACTCACATCTTGTCTTGCTGAGCTTCTGATTGGCTTCTGACATCATGGCATCAATGGTCTTCTGTGTCGGATCCTTTGCACCGGGCTGTTCCGTTTCTCCGCCTTCCTGACCACCCATCGGTGCTCCCGTCTCGGTCACTACCTTCGTGACGATCGGCGCCGTTATCGGCGATGCCGTCCCTCTGCCAGTCGTACTTTCTACCGGTTTCACAGTGTCAAAATCTCCTTCCGTGCCTGTCTTAACACTTCCCAATCCTTCGATTTTCATCCCTAACACCTCCGTGTGCTTATCTAAATTTGTTACTTCTGGATACTATATCGGCAAAAAGGAGGGAAATCATTACATCTCCCTCCAAATTTCTCCACAAATACGCCTATTGCTGACCACCAAACAGATTTTTGACAGCTTCTACATCCACCTCCCGAACTGCCTGCCGGTTCTCCTCCTGGATCTGCAGGTAAATCTCCTTACGGTAGATCGGTACTGATTTCGGTGCCTTGATTCCAAGCTTTACCTGATCACCCTTGATCTCCAGAACCGTGATCTCTATGTCATTTCCAAGCATTATGGATTCATTGCTCTTGCGCGCTAATGCCAGCATATCTGCACCTCCTTAATGTTGTGCCATAAGATAATGCTTTATCTCATAGTCCTGATTTTCTGCAACAAGCTGTACACCCTTTCTGGTGCCTGCATTAATAATGAGTGGTGCCTTCAGATTCACCGATGTCTTCTGAACCTCCGGCGGGATCGTTGCCAGCACAAGAACCACCAGATCATCCTCGCCGAACTCACCGAGTGATTTCATCAGCTCATCCTCCACCACCGGATCATAGTCGGACTTTACCTTCAGCGGATTCACGACCGGAAAGGCAAGTGACTTCTCTGTCGTGCACTGCAGCCATGAGAAAAACGGCTCTTTCTCACTCTCCGAATCGTACAGAATCGTATAGTCCTTGTACTCCTCAAAACCGAATAATCCATGTTCAAAATGAACGATCTTCTTCTCGTCCATGTCGATCTCCCCAAAATATCTTGTATCAATTAACATAGTTCACCCTCTTTTCTTTGTAAAATAATACCACGTCTCACTCCATTACCGGGCAGTTTGCAACGATCTGCTTTCAGCCCGTCATATTAAATATAATCCAACAATGTATTGCCAAGGATCTTTGATGTGGCTGTCAGAGCATACTGATACAGATTGTCTGCCTGAGTCAGATTGATGTAGGCATCCGAAATATCAACATCCTCATTGTTGGAAAGCTGCTCTTCAACATCAACCTTCTGATCTGCAAGCTTATCGGATGTAAGCTTCAGACGATCATAGCGTGTACCGAGATCTGCCACTGCAACATTCAGCTTCTTCTGTGTTGTATCCACCATGGTCAGTCCCTTGCCAAACGCCTCGGTCATCACCGTGACACGAAGAGACTTCTCCGTCTCCAGAGACTCCTTATACGCATTGAGCTTCTCTAACTCATCCGGATCCGTGGTGTTGGCGATCATCTTGTCTGCATTCGCAATGCGGCTCTCCACCTCATCGACATCGGCGATCGCATTGCTCAGATAATCGATCACACGGTAAATATCCGTATCAATCGCATCTCTCGCCTGTGTATTCACAGTCATATTCTGGCTGAAGTTTACTTCATACTTGATCTCCTGTCCATCCGGATCCGCATATGTTGTTTCCTTCTTGGAAACCTTATTGTAGCTCTGACACTCGAAGTACATCTCCGGGCGGATATCGCTCTTGTCAAACTCCGTCTTGCAGTAATTTGCCCGGAAATCAGCCTGATTCTCCTGAATCTCTGTATAAACATTCTTGCCGATCAGCATCTCTCCGGTATCATAAAGGTAAATGACCTCATCATCGCCAACCTCATAGGCATTCGCATCCGTTGAAGCCCTTGTCACCGACTTATAGACCTTCTCGACATCCTTTCCGTCAGTGCCCTTATAGCTTGTCGTCAGTGTCACATAATTCTCTGCTGCATCTTTGCCATCCTTGACAGAAGCATAGGAGGCTGCGGAACAATTCTTATATGCAAGCTGAACTTTATAGAAGGATTTCTTCTCAATGGCAGCCATCTGGTCTGCATAATTCTGCGCATCTGCTCCTTTCTTATACTCCACCGTACCGGTAACAACATTGACCGTTCCGATATCTGTGTACTTGAAGTTCTCCTTGATGTCATATGCCAGATTCTTCGTGGATTCATCAAACAGAAGTGATGTGTCCGTACGATAACCGGTAAACACATATCTTCCGGAATAATCCGCATTTGCCTCATCCTCAAACACAGAGGAAACATATTGCTTTAATACGGATAATACGGAATTACGCTCGTCCTGCGCCAGATAGTCATTGGCACCCTGATCAAGATATCCCTTCATGTTGACCAGAATGGAGTTGATATTCTTCATGGCAGACTCTGTCGTATCCATCCATGAAAGACCGTCCTCCACGTTCTTCTCCACATACTGCTTGATCTGGGATATGGTACTACGGTACTTTAAGGAACGTACTGCCACCGTCGGATCATCCGATGGTCTCTGGATCTTTTTCTCGGAAGTAAACTGCTCCTCGTATTTCAAAAGACTGCTCTTGGCATTTCCAATATGCGTCTGCGCACTGTTGGATATCATTGAATTGGTTACTCTCATATTTCACACGCTCCTTCTGTCTTATACACCTGTTGAATTGATCAGGCGGTCCAGTACCTCATTCATTACCGAAATGACACGATATTGATATTTCAAAAGATTCTGATACTCGATCATGTTCTTTCCTTCTTCGTCTTCATCAACGCCGGACTTGGATAAACGGCGATTCTCGACCCCATCCACAATATTCTTGGAATTGGTGGTGCAGTCATTGATCTTTGTACCATCGACACCGACTGCTGCCGTCATAATCGCAAGGAAGTTGGATGGCATTCCCTGCTTGAACATAGTGTTATCCTCCCGCAGTGCCGAAAATCTGCTGAGATTATCAAAGGAAGCTACACCAGCATTGGCTTCCGTAGAAAACGCCAGCTTCTTTCCATCGCTCAACACATCCTCCGATACCTGTACATTTAATGCGGTCATGCTGTAGTAAGACAGCTTCTGTCCTTTCTGCGTCTTCGAAGAGAAGGTATAGACCACATCCGCGCCGGCAAGACCCTTCTGCGCCTCGCCGTTCAGATAATAACAGCCCTCCGTCTTATTGTACAAAAGCTCTGCCATCTCATACTCTGTTCCATCCGCAAGCGGAGCCGCCACAAAAAGATCACAGCCCTTTTCCTGATAAAGATCATATCCGGTATTCTGGATCTGATTGACATTGGCAGAGAAGGTACGCACAAACTCATTCAGCTGTGCCATATAATAAGGAATGCCTCGAAATCCAACATCGTCTCCGATTGTGGAGGTAGTCTTGTCTCTGTTCAAGGCGGTTTCTAAATGACCACTCTGTC
The DNA here is from genome assembly GCF_057878315.1 of Jutongia sp. Lineage (NCBI taxonomy): Bacteria > Bacillati > Bacillota > Clostridia > Lachnospirales > Lachnospiraceae > Jutongia > Jutongia sp. The sequence goes on from NZ_DBLXSO010000036.1 coordinate 20,615, forward strand.
CTTCATTTAACGGCTTCTTTAAAGTAAATGTATATTCATAACTTCCATCGGCGCTGACAGATACCTCAAAGGAATCATATTCAAATTCATAATTGTAGATCTTAAGCTTTCCGTCGCTCTCCGGAATATTAAGCTTCGACAGATCCCAGGAGCTGTCACTGCATGCGCCGTCAGCCTGGGAAGCCTTCAGCGTGATCGTTCCCGCTTTTTGTGCAGAACCCTTTGTATATCCGGTCAGCGTTGCCGAAAAGTTTTCGGAATTATTACCGTCTCTCATCTCCAACAGTGCCTGCAGCTCTCCTCCGAGAATGCTGCTGCGCATATTGAAATCCTGTCCGTTCTTCCAGCGAAGTTCATAAAGACCATCGTAATCCGTCTGGTTGTCCTTGGTCGTTTTGGCCACAAGCTCGATCTGATTCGTCATATACGTATCGACAAGTACACTGTCACCGATAAATACAAGAAATTCTTCTGTGCCCTGTCCGTCTTTCGGGACAGATGTTTCGACCTCCACATCAACCAGAGCAGAAAGATCATCAATCACCTTTGCTCTCTGGTCTCTCAGATCGTTTGCAGAACCACCATTTACCTCCAGTGTATTGATCTGCTTATTCAGGGAAGCAATCTGTCCGGCATAGGAATTGATCTTGTCCACGGCGCTTTTCACCTGTGCATTGATCTCCTTCTGTGCCGTCTGCAGATTATCGGCTGTCTCACGGATAAAATTCATCAGCGTATCGGCGGATCCGGATACCTGACGACGCATCGTGGTATCAGATGCATCTGTTGTCTGCTGCGTCACGGTCTTAAAGAAATCATCCAGTGCATTGGTAATACCGCCGGACTCTGCATCCTTTGAATAAAGATATCCCTGAATATCCTGCAGATAATGATCTAACGTACTGTATCTTCCATAAACCGAATTGCTCTTACGGTACTTATAGTCATAGTAATCATCACGGCTGCTGACAATATCCATAACCTCCACACCGGTACCAAGCATACCGTATGAAGTGCGCAGACTCAGCGGAATCCCTGCCTTCTGCTCAACAGACTGCTTACTGTATCCCTTGGTGTTGCGGTTGGAAATGTTATGCGCCGTTGTATTTAAGCCCATGTTATAGGCATTCATGCCCGATGTCGCTATATTTAATCCAAAAAATGTAGATGGCATATTCTTCCTCCTATCCGAGTCGTTCGATCAGCGTCTCTAACATACTGTCGATGGTATTAATATAACGGGACGCCGCATTGTATGCATGCTGATACTTCATCATATTGACAAGCTCCTCATCCGAGGAAACACCGGCCACCTGCTGCCTCTTGTCCTCTATGCTCTCCGCCAGAGACGTCTGGTAATCGACCATGTTATTCCAGTCGTTTCCGCGAATGCCAAGACCACCGATCATATTGGTGTAATAATCGTCGAAATTGTAGGATGCCTGTGAGTTCGGATCAAGAACTCCCAGATCCTCATCCCAGGAATGTAAAAGATCCTGAAACAGATTCTGTCCGAATGCATACGCTCCATCCAGTCCCAGCTCCGGATTCGCCTTAACCTCCAGCAGGGAGTAATCGGCGGTCAGCTCCTTGTTGATCACCATACTGTTAAGAGTGTACATCCAGTCGATATCGCTTTCATTCTCTTCATTATACAGATACAATGTATATGTCTCATTGCCGTCCGCATCTACGGTCTTTTGTGCCAGTGGAATATCGTTGCCGTCCGCATCCTTTCCATAAATCTGTCCGTTCAGGGTAATCTTCTGATAACGGTCGATCTGACCTCTTGAAAATACCTCTGTGCCGATTGTCTCATGATCATCCGCTCCGACCGGACAATTGATCACATCCAACACCTTGTACTTTCCGCCGGTAAGCTTTGTCATATCAAAGGCTTCCCCGTCTGCAGTCGTACCTGTCGTTACTGTACCAAGATTCACTTGATTGCCCTTAATCTCGATATTGGGCGCAAATGCATCATTGATCTTTGTCACAACATTATGGATCAGACGGTCAAACTGTGCCTGGATCTGCGTAATGATCGAATTGCCCGTTGTATTATTGTAAGCGGAAACCGCCGCCTCGTATTTATTCTGTGCAACCTTGTATGCGGTCTCGTCAAACACACCCTTGTTGTCAATGAAATCCTCTTTCTGCGGCTGATCCGGAATATCCGAGTAGTTAGCGATTTTAAGACCTCTTGCCGTCAAGATACCACGCAGAGAGCCGACATCAGTCTTTCGCTCCGTGGAATATGCCTCTGAGGTATCAAACGCATCACCATATCCGTTATCCATCCAGCGCACCGTGTAGAAGCCATTCTCCGGAATCTTCTCACAGCCAAGATGATAGCTGACTCCCGCATCCACAAACAATGCATTCTCGATATACACCTGAATGCTGCCCTTCTCATCCTCCTGATAATTGAAGTTCGTGTAGGTTGCCAGCTCATCCAGAAGAAGGTTTCTTGCATCACGGTAATCGTTGGCATTCTCCACGCCGCCTGCCTCGATCTTCGCAATCTCCTTATTGTAATAAGCAATTGTCTCGCCAATCGTATTGATCCGGTCGACCTGATCACTGATCTCCTTATTCAGACTGACCTGATATGTATTGAGCTGGGTGTAGATGTTCTGTGCCGTCTCCAGGAAAGACTCTGCCGTTGAAACAAAAAGCCGTCTCTTGGTGATGTCCTCCGGATTGTTTGCCATCTCCTGCATCACATTCCACAGAGACTGGAGATTATTACGAAACTCCATGCCCTCCGTCTCGCCGAAAATATCCTCGATCTCTCCAGATGTCTCTGACAACTTCTCGTAAAATGCCTTACGTCCTGTTTCCAGATGGTACTCCTTGTCCAGAAACGCATCCCTGATCTGGCGGATGGCGGAAACGGTTGTTCCAAGTCCCGTCTGGATCTGTGAACCGTCGACTGCCACCTTGACATTCTGGTAATAACGATCCGTCTGTATATTCTGCTGTCTCGTATATCCCTTTGTCTTGACATTGGCAAGATTATGGGATGTGGTATTTAATCCCGACTGGGCTGTGTGAAGCCCTGACACACCGGTATTAAAGCTGGTAAATAAGCTTCCCATACGATTACCTGCACCTTTCTATCTCTATCTTAAGCTCTCCCTTATAAATGGAAAAAGCGAATGTCTCCAGCGCCCCAATTCATTGGTCTGAACCAGCGAAGGTGCTGGTTCGGAATAATTACTGCTTGGCATCAAAAGCGCCCGGTCCCATATCGATCCCGTAGCTGCTTGACGCATTGCGGTTGTAATTATTGCTCCCCGGTGACATCCGTGTACTTTGAATAAAATTCATATTGAATTCAATCATTTCTAGGGAATTTTCGATTAATTCTTTATTGCGCTGATTGACATTGACAAGCTGCTGCATCACCGGCTTCAGTGAATCATGAAGCTCGCTGAGCCGTTTCTTCTCTGCAGGCTGCCTCGCCATCAGCTTTGCCAGTGTTGTAAGATCCAGTTCCTTTGGATCCCTGTTTAAAACAACACCGATATCCGCGATGATCTTCTCTCGCTTCCTGTCTGCTGCGTATGCCGCATCCAGCAGGCTCTGCTCCTCGTCCGTAATCTTCTGAAGCTCCGGCAGATCCTCCCTGATCAATATTGCCGTCTTACGCTCGGAGATAGGGATCAGCTTCTCGTAGATCTCCTTCTCCTGTCCGAGAACAGTAATCAATTCTTCCATTAAACTCGCCAATGGGTTACCTCATTCCTCATCAGATGCTAGAATCAAAAAACTTGCTCACAACAGAATCTGCAATCTCCTGAGCAGACACATTGTAGCTGCCGGATGCAATCTGTTCCTTTAATGCTGCAACCTTCTCCTCTCTGATGTCAGGAGCTGCTGCAAGTGCCTTCTTCGCTGTCTGGTAATCCTTGCCTTTGCTGGATACCGTAAACTGATCCCTTACAGTGGTTTCGCTTTTCTTTGCGATCTTCTGCGGTCTGGATGCCTGATAAATCTGACTGACCTGATTGTATGCATCAATTCTCATAAATATCACCACCTAAATTTATACATTTTCATGATCTCTATATGTGTATCGGAGTTTTTTGCAAAAAATTTAACACCTTTTTGAAAAAAGGTGTTAAATTTGAAACATTATTCCATTGGAATATGATCTTATTTCAGAATATCACAGAAATCAAAAGTTGCAAAATAGTCAGCCGGTGTCTCTGCACGACGGATCATCTGCACACTTCCATCTTCCTTCAGAAGAAGCTCTGCAGAACGAAGGCGTCCATTGTAGTTATATCCCATTGCAAAGCCATGTGCTCCTGCATCGTGGATAAACAGATAATCACCCATGTCGATCTTCGGAAGCATACGGTCAATGGCAAACTTATCATTGTTCTCACACAGAGATCCCGTCACATCATACTTGTGATCGCACGGTGCATCTTCCTTTCCGAGCACGGTAATATGATGATATGCACCATACATTGCCGGACGCATCAGATTTGCCGCACAGGCATCTACACCAATATATTCCTTATAGATATGCTTCTCATGGATCGCCTTTGTTACAAGGCCTCCATAAGGTGCCAGCATGAAACGACCAAGCTCGGTAAAGATCGCAGCATCACCAAGACCTGCCGGAACCATGATCTCCTCAAACTTCTGACGCACACCGTCGCCGATGATCTCGATATTATTTGGCTCCTTATCCGGTGTATATGGAATACCTACACCGCCGGAGAGATTGATAAATGCAATATCTACACCGGTCTTTTCCTTTAACTCAACAGCAAGCTCAAACAGAATACCTGCCAGTGTCGGATAATAATCGTTGGATACGGTATTGCTGGCAAGGAAGGAATGGATACCAAAACGCTTTGCGCCAAGCTCCTTCAGACGCTTAAATGCCTCGATCATCTGCTCCTTTGTCATACCGTACTTGGCATCTCCCGGGTTATCCATGATATCTGTTCCAAGTTGGAACACTCCACCCGGATTATAACGGCAGCAGATCGTCTCAGGAATGCCTGCACAGTCCTTCAGGAAATCAATATGTGTAATATCATCCAGATTGATAAATGCACCAAGCTGCTTTGCCTTTACATATTCTTCTGCCGGTGTCACATTGGAAGAAAACATAATGTCACTGCCTGAAAAACCGCACTTTTCAGACATCATCAATTCTGTCAGGGATGAACAGTCAACGCCACAGCCTTCCTCCTGAAGAACCTTCAGAATGAACGGATTCGGTGTTGCCTTTACCGCAAAGTACTCTCTGTAGCCTTTATTCCATGCAAATGCTGCCTTAAGGCGTCTTGCATTCTCTCTGATCCCCTTTTCATCATAAATATGGAAAGGGGTCGGATATGTCTTTGCAATCTCCTCGACCTGTTCCTTCGTTACAAATGGTATCTTTTTCATCCGTAAAACTTCCTTCCTTTATATAATTGCACGCTTAACAAACACGGAGAAGCATTTCATTCATGCTCCCGCATCATAATATACCAAAAACATTCTCCGCTTGCAAGATAAAACACGGGCGGATCATGCGTTTTGTTGCTTTTTTTTCATTTTTATGGTATGGTGGATGACGAATGTATGTTTGCACGAAACAGAAAAGGAGTACAGTATGAGTGAGTATACCGGAAAAGAAATCGTAGTATTGGAAGGACTGGAAGCTGTCCGGAAACGTCCCGGCATGTATATCGGCTCCACCGGTTCCCGTGGTCTGCACCATTTGATCTGGGAGATTTTAGACAATGCCATCGATGAGCAGCTTGCAGGCTTTTGCAGCGAAATACATATTACCCTGCAGAGGGACGGTGGCATCTGCATTGAGGATAACGGACGAGGCGTCCCTGTAGACATCCATCCAACCCAGAAGATCCCTACCGTTCGCGTTGTCTATACCGTTCTTCATGCCGGCGGCAAGTTTAACAGCACGGTCTATAAGGTATCCGGTGGTCTCCACGGCGTTGGTTCTTCCGTGGTCAATGCCCTCTCCTCCCATATGATCGTAGAGGTCCGCAGAGACGGGAAGCTTTACCGCGATGAATACCGTGATGGAGGACATCCCGTGACGAAGCTTGAGGGCGGTCAGCTTCCTGTCATCGGCAAGTGTGCCAAATCCAACACCGGTACAAAGGTCATCTTCTATCCGGATGCCGAGATTTTTGAGACGATCACCTTTAAACCGGATGTCATCAAGAAAAAGCTCAAGGAGATTGCTTTTCTGAATAAGAACCTAAAGCTGATCTATACGAACGAGGCAGAGAACGAAACCATCACCTATCAGGAGGAGTTTGGTATTCAGAGCTTTGTCAGCTATATCAACCGCGATGCCGTCACACTTCACCCGACACCGATATATATTGAAGGAACCAGCGGCGATATTGAGGTAGAGGTCGCATTTCAGTACACGACCAGCTTCACGGAGCAGATCAATCCATACTGTAACCGTATCAACGTTGTGGACGGCGGTACTCTTGTGACCGGCTTTAAAACTGCTCTCACCCGCGTGATGAACCAATATGCCAGAGAACTCGGCATACTGAAGGATAAGGACGAGAACTTCGACGGCAAGGACATCCGTAACGGTCTTGTTGCGATCATATCCATCAAGCATCCGGATCCGCAGTTCGAGGGTCAGACGAAGACAAAGTTAGGCAACACCGATGCCAAGACTGCCGTGGATGATGTATTCAGCACCGAGGTCCAGCGCTATTTCGATAAGAATGTTGAGATCCTGCGTACGATTCTCGAAAACTCCATGAAATCCTACAACGCCCGTAAGGCGGGCGACAAGGCAAGAACCGCTGTCTTAAAACAGCTCAACGATGTCGATACAAAGAGCAAGCTTGCCGCCTGCACCTCCCGTAAGCCGGAAGAATGCGAGGTCTATATCGTCGAGGGAGATTCTGCGGGCGGTACTGTTAAGACAGCCCGTAACCGCAAGACACAGGCTGTACTTCCGCTGCGTGGTAAGATCCTGAATGTTGAGAAGGCAACGCTTGAGAAGATCCTTCTGAATAATGAGATCAAATCTATGATCGCTGCTTTCGGCTGCGGCATTGGCGACGATTTTGATATCAGTAAGCTCCGTTATGATAAGATCATCATCCTGACCGATGCCGACGTAGACGGAGCCCATATCAGTACACTTCTGCTGACCTTCTTCTACCGCTTTATGCCGGAGCTTATTTACGCCGGCAAGATCTACCGCGGTCTGCCGCCTCTTTACAAGGTCGACTATGAGACAGTCAGCCAGGCAGCAAAGCAGCGCGAGGAGGATATCGCACTCGGACTGATCTCGCCGGATGAGGAGCCGGACGAGCCGGTCACCACAAAGAAAAAGGGCAAAAAGAAATTATCACGTTATGTTTTTAACGATTTTGAGCTGGAGAAGTTCCGCAAGAACAAATCCTACAAGATCACGGGTATCCAGCGTTACAAAGGACTTGGTGAGATGGACGCAGAACAGCTCTGGGAGACAACGCTCGATCCGGAAAGCCGTATCCTTGCCCAGATCTCGATCAGTGACACGGTCGATGCCGATGAGGTAACCACCACACTGATGAGCAGCAACGTTCCACCGAGACGTGAATTTATCATGTCTGAAGCCAAATACGCCAATCTTGATATTTAAAATGAGGTATGATTATGAAAACAACGGATTCATCCATTATACAATTAGACTTTTCTGAGGAGATGCGCAACTCCTACCGCGACTACGCCGTGAGTGTTATCATCGCCCGCGCGCTGCCGGATATCCGGGACGGCTTAAAGCCTGTTCAGAGACGTATCCTCTACGCTATGAAGGAACTTGGTCTTGCACCGGACAAGCCACATCGTAAAAGTGCCCGTATCGTCGGTGATACGATGGGTAAGTATCACCCACACGGTGACAGCTCGATCTACGATGCACTGGTACATATGACAGAAGATTTCTCTCTGTCGATTCCTCTGGTAGACGGACACGGTAACTTCGGTTCCATTGACGGTGACAGTGCCGCAGCGATGCGATACACAGAGGCACGTCTTTCCTTCGGAGCCATGACGATGCTAGACAATCTCGATAAAGGACTCGTCCCGTTTGGTCCAAACTTTGACGAAAGCGAGAAGGAGCCGCTTGTACTTCCTGCAACCCTTCCTAATCTTCTGTTGAACGGTACGACCGGCATCGCCGTTGGTATGGCAACCAACATTCCGCCACACAACCCTTCCGAAGTGATCGACGGCGTGATCGCTTATATGGATGACCCGGATATTTCCACCTATGAGCTGATGCAGTACATTAAGGGTCCTGACTTCCCGACCGGAGCGATCATTACCAATGCCGATGACATCCGCACGATCTATGAAACCGGCGAAGGTAAGCTAAAACTTCGCGCCAGAACCGAGATTGAGGACAGCGACTATGGCCGCAAGAACATCGTGATCACCGAGATTCCATATACCGTCGCCGGCAACAAGCAGAAACTTTTGGAATCCCTTGTGACTCTCACGAAGGATAAGGTTTTTGATGAGATCTATGACGTCCGCGATGAATCCTCCAAGGAAGGTATCCGTCTTGTCGTTGAGGTCAAGAAGGACCGCAACGTCGAGAACCTTCTGAATGGTCTTTACAAAAAGACAGCACTGGAGGACACCTACGGTGTCAATTTCCTTGCTGTTAAGGACAAACAGCCGTTTACATTCACGTTGAAGGGTGTGATCGATGAATTTGTTCACTTCCAGGAGGAGCTTTACACAAAGGAATATGAGCATCTTCTTGCCAAAGCAAAGGATCGTCAGGAAATCGTCACCGGTCTGATCGTTGCCACAGATGTGATCGATCTGATCATCGAGATCCTCCGCGGCAGTAATTCCGTTAAGCAGGCGAAACTCTGTCTGACACTCGGCATCACAGACGGTATCAATTTCCGCAATCCGGATTCTGAATATCAGGCACAGACACTTACCTTCACAGAGAGACAGGCAGATGCAATCCTCGCGATGCCACTCAGCCGCCTCGTTGGTCTTGAGCTGATGAAACTGCATCAGGAGAATGAAACACTGCTTTCCAACATCGCCGAGTACGAGAATATCCTTGGCAGCATCCCGAAGCTTCACAAGGTCATCAAAAAGCGTCTGACGACCTACAAAAAGCAGTTTGGCAGACCGAGACGCACCGAGCTTTGCAATATGACGGTTGCCAATTATGTGGAGGAGGTCAAGGAGGAGGATATCTATGTTCTGGTTGACCGCTTCGGCTATGCCAAGTCCATGGACAGTGCTTCCTACGGCCGTCTTGCTCCGGAAACCCTGCAGGAGATCCCGCATACGGTTATGATGAAGAATACCGACAAACTCTGTGCCTTTACCGATCAGGGCAATATGTACCAGATCAAGGCAAAGGATATCCCGAAGGGCAAAGCCCGCGACAAGGGTACTCTCGTCCATAATCTCTGTAAGATGAACAACGAGGAGAATGCTCTGTTACTCATCTCCTTCGAGGAGCTTTTCAATTCGCAGCTCTTATTCATCACGAAAAAAGGCTTCGTCAAACAGGTATCGGGCATTGAGTTTGAGACAACCAGATATATGGTCAATGCCTCAAAGCTTGACAAGGATGACTGCCTGATCGCTGTAGATCAGGTTATGCCGGAGGATGCAATCTTCGGCGACCGCAAGGTTATCATGATCACGAAGAAGGGCATGTCCCTTGGATTCCCGCTGGCAGAGGTCAACGAATTCAAAAAAACAAGCCGCGGTCTTAAGGGAATCACACTTGCCGACGGCGATGAAGTAATGTACGGTGCCCTGGTACAGCCTGACACCGACATCAAGGTATTCGATGGTAAGAAATATAATGTCAAAAAGATCCGGCTCCGCAAACGAAACGACAAACCGATGAAGAGCCAGATCCTTGTAAAGTGATAAAGAAAAGATGTGTCCTAAGAGAGTGTGATACTTTTTCTGTAAAATAATGATTAGAAGGTTCTTCTATGATAAAATAAATATCATTAGGAGGGCCTTTTATTATGGCAAGACAAAAGAAA
>NZ_DBLXSO010000037.1:0-30640 GCF_057878315.1 Jutongia sp.
ACTCCGAAGCTCTTTCTGGGTGCCTTCAGAAAACAGAATAATTAATTTTTTTTGATTTTTTTCGAATTTACTCTTGACAAAAGTCATTACATATCAGTTTTAGTCAAGCAATGTATCAAAAAAGGCAGGATTCCTCCCGCCTCTCTTTAAACAATATTAACTCAAGCGTTGTACAATCGAATAATCGGTATGCAAAGCTTAATCTATTGCAAATCCATCCGTCTTACGCCTGTGCGAACAACTCCTGTTCAACGGCTTCCAGCTCAGTTTCAGAATAATCCATGGAAAGAATCATTTCTCTGGATATCCCGCTTTGAAGCATTTTGCGTATCGCATTCATTCTTTCCTCGGAACGTCCTTCTGCACGTCCTATTTTTTCACGTTCTTCCGCATAATCTTCTACCGTTTTACACATTTCTCCAAAACCTCCCTCCGTCTCTTTGAAATACTTTACCGCTTTGCTTAATTCATGGAATCTTGTATCCTTTTGATGATTTTTTGTACTTGTACAATCAATACAGATATGCTAAAATAATAGGCGAGAAAATTCAAGAACATAACAGGTGTACCACCCACTGTTGCTACCAACAACAGTGGGCAAAGTATGGTAACGCGACTACCACACAATACAGACAATGTCTGCGATACACACAGCTTTATTATACAAAAGAGCGTTTTTACAATACTCTTTTGTATATGAAACATTTTTGTATTGCCAGACAGCGTCTGTGCCTTTCAGATACGATAATGACGAGGTGTTAGTGTGGACGCATACTAACACCTCGTTCTTGGTTTTCTCACTAAAATTCCTCCGGCATTGTTATTTGCATTGTCGGGGGGTGATTGGTGAGAAACCAGAGTTTTAGGATAAGCTATGGTTTTATTGGTGTGCCATAGCTTTTTCTTATATTCCGGATTTTCATATAGGTACCATCTCTGTTATCTATTCATTTTTTCTGATGATGGTACTATCACTTTACATTATCGCACTGAAAGGAGAAAATAATGAAGAAGAAACTTATTGCGTGGCTGTGCGCCACATCACTGCTTGTCTGCGGTACAACCACGCCGTCAACTGCAGAGGCAGCCAAAAAGCCGGTCTCTCTTTCAAAGACCAGCCTTACCATGAAGCCTGGTGCTTCTAAGACACTCAAAATGAAAAAGACTTCCGGAGTAAAGATCCGCAGCCAGAAATTTACCAGCACCAATAAAAAGGTCGCTTCTGTTACCACGAAGGGTAAAGTAACTGCAAAAATAGCCGGAAAAGCTGTCAAAAGTAACCGTAAAATTCACTTCAGCCAAAGTAACCAAAAAGACTACTTTGAAATGTAAGGTAACGGTAACAGCGAAGAATGCAAATGACAGCGTTTCAACCACATCTGCGTCTCCAGACGTTAAAGCAACCAATGCACCTGGAGCAAATACCACTACCACTCCGGGATCCTCTAATAAACCAAAAGCAACGATAACTCCGAGCGACAGCAACGGTTCGAACTCTACTAATACTTCGGATAACAACAATGAACCAGCAGATTTCCGAGCACCGGGACTGTATAGTTCTAAGGATCATACAACACAACTTAAATCCTGGGATCAGCTGGTGAGCGACGGTGATATAAAATTGGTCAAAGTAGTTAACAGTGGTTATACATGTATACATACATGTGCAAAAGATTTATCAGGCGAACTTGTCATTTCAAAGGATATTTCTTCCATTGGAACTTCTGCATTCTACGGTTGCTCTGGTCTAACCTCTTTCACAATTCCGAATAGTGTTATTTCCATCGGAAGTTCCGCATTCAAAAACTGTGTCAGTTTGACCTCTATCAATATTCCAAATAGTATTACTTCTATCGGAAATTATGCATTCGAAGACTGCGACAGTCTGACCTCCATCAATATTCCAAATAGTGTTATTTCTATTGGAATTTCTGCATTCTATGACTGCGACTCGCTGATCTCTTTTAATATTCCGGATAGCATTTCTACAATTAGAGATTATACATTCGGTCACTGTTACAGACTTACTTCTATCAATATTCCAGATAGCATTACTTCCATCGAAGATTATGCATTCTGTGACTGTTCAAATCTTACCTCTATCAATATTCCAGATAGCGTTTCTAAAATTGGATTTTATGCATTCATTAACTGCTCAAGTCTGACCTCTATCAATATTCCAGATAGTATTACTTCCATCGAAGATTATGCATTCTGTGACTGTTCAAATCTGACTTCCGTGAAACTTTCCAAAAACAACATATCGTTCACTCGCTATACCTTTGATAACACACCATGGTGGAATAATTTTTGTAAAGGAAAGGATTTCGTAGTCTTTAATAATATTCTATTGAAATACAACATAAATGATAACACAGATTCCTCTTCTGTTAATATTCCAGACAATATTTCTGTAATTGGAGAATATGCATTCAAAGACTGCGACGAATTACACTCTATTAATATTCCGAATAGCGTTTCTAAAATTGAATACGGTGCTTTCGCTCACTGTAACAAACTGACCTCCATTACTATTTCGAATAGCATTTCTACAATCGAAGATTATACATTTAGTTACTGTGGCAGTTTGACCTCTATCAATATTCCAGACACCATTACTTCCATTGGAGATTCTGCATTTTACGGTTGCTCTGGACTAACCTCTATCAATATTCCAGATAGCATTACTTCCATTGGAAAATCTGCATTCTACGATTGCTCTGGTTTGACTTCTATCAATATTCCGGATGGAGTTTCTAAAATTGAAAATTCTACATTCAGCTACTGCTCCAGTCTAACCTCTATCAATATTCCAGACACCATTACTTCCATTGGAGATTCTGCATTTTGCGGTTGCACCGGTCTGACCTCTACCACTATTCCAAATAGCGTTATTTCCATTGGTAATGAAGCCTTTTACAACTGCTCCGAACTGACCTCTATCAATATTCCAGACAGTGTTTCTAAAATTGGACTTTATGCTTTTACAGACACACCATGGTGGAATAATCTTTGTGAAGGTAAAGACTTCGTCATTTTTAATAATATTCTATTGGAGTATAACATAAAAGATAACACAGAATGTTTTTCCATAAACATTCCAGATGGCGTTACTGCAATTGGAGATTTTGCATTCACTGGTTGCACCGGTCTGACCTCTATCACTATTCCAAATAGCGTTACTTCCATTGGTAATGATGCTTTCACTGGCTGTTCCGGGCTGACCTCTATCACTATTCCAAATAGTGTTACTTCCATTGGTGATTATGCTTTCACTGGCTGTTCCGGGCTGACTTCTATCACTATTCCAAATAGCGTTATTTCCATTGGTGATGATGCTTTCGCCAACTGTTCCAGACTAACCTCTATCACTATTCCAAGTAGCGTTACTTCCATTGGTAATTCTGTATTCTACCGCTGCTCTGGACTGATTTCTATCACTATTCCAAGCGGCGTTACTTCCATCGGAAATTCTGCATTCTACGGTTGTTCTGGACTAACCGCGATTAATATTCCGGATAGCGTTACTTTCATTGGTGATCATGCTTTCGACGGTTGCTCCAATCTGACTTCTATCACACTTCCAAATGGATTTATTACGATTTGAGAGTAACAGACGTTGTCAAAAGCAACGGTACCGCTCTCTATCGTATTGCTTAAAATAAAGATTGTAACCATTTCCCTGTCTATTTACCACCAAACATAGTTTCGTTCTTACACTAGAAGCTTATCTGATATAATTTATTTTTTAACAAACGTCAGATGTTCTGCAGAACACAGACATCTGGCGTTTCTAATCTTAAAACTCTCTTCATTATAGATGTCCTTCCTTCTAAGGTTCCTATATGGCTGCTATATCTGATTTTTCTTGATTCAGACATGTGAACACATCCACATACCGGATTTGTTCCTGCTCTCCTGCTTTTGCAATCACATTTCCATTGCCAATCTTGATTCACTCTACTGTTTCGACCGTCTTTTTTACACTGTTCCCGCTTCTTCAATCAGCTCCTCCAGCTTCTCGAGTGCATCATGCATCCCGCCCACCTGCTGGAACAGCCCGCACTCTACCGCCTGCTTTCCCACAAGGATCGTCCCCAGATCCCTTGTAAGGATTCCCGGCTTTACCATCATACTCTCGAGCCTGTTCTGATCCATACCGGAATGGTCTGCAATAAAGCCCGTAATCCGATCTTGAATCAGTTGAAAATATTCATACGTCTGTGGTGCCCCAAGAACCTGACCGCTCATGCGTACCGGATGGATAATGACCGTTGCAGATGGTGCGATCACCGTATAATCTGCAGCGACAGAAAGCGGCACGCCAATAGAATGACTGTCTCCCATAACAAGTGCCACAGATGGTTTCGACAGGGACGCAATCATTTCTGACAGGGCAAGTCCACAGGATACATCTCCACCGATGGTATTGATCACAAACAAAACACCATCCACCTGCTTCGTACAGTCCAGCGAAGCTAACATCGGCAGAAGATGCTCATATTTCGTTGTCTTCGTCGTATTGGAGGAGCATTCGTGCCCTTCAATCTCTCCGATAATGGATATCATCTGTATCTTATGTCCCTTTTCATCCTGCAGCATCATATTGCCATATTCCTTGATATTTTCTTCCATTGCAAATCCCCTTTCATTTCCGGTCAATCGGTAAACCCCGATCAATTATTACAATACTCATTTATCATTCTCTGTCTTTTCAGAAGTATTTATTCATAAAACGGTACCAGGATCAAAAGCAGACGGCAGTGAAGCAATCCGCTGCATCAGTAATTTGGAAAATATCTTTTGACTCTTCTTTAAAACATAAAATGTGAAGCTCTCTATTGAGGACTTCACATTTTATCAAATAGTATTATTTTATAAGATTTTATTTAACATCCTTAATGCTGAAGCTCATTCTGCCCATCTTGTCCTTGCCAAGGCATACTACCTTAACATGGTCGCCAAGTGTCAGAACATCCTCAACATGGTTGATTCTCTCTTTGGCGATCTTGGAAATGTGTACCATTCCCTCCTTGCCGGGAGCAAACTCAACGAATGCACCAAATTCCTTGATGCTGACAACCTCGCCCTCGAGGATCTGTCCCTGATGGAAGTCTGTTGTAATGATCTCGATCAGGCGCTTTGCCTCATTCATCATTGCCTCATCCTCACCACAGATAGAAACCTGACCTTCATCGTTGATATCAATCTTAACGCCTGTTCTCTCGATCAGTGCATTGATCGTCTTGCCACGCTGTCCGACAACATCACCGATCTTGGTTGGGTCGATCATGATCTGAATGATCTTCGGAGCAAATTCGCCAACCTTCTCACGAGGCTCGCTGATTGCAGGCTTCATACAGGTATCCATAATGAACATTCTTGCCTCACGGCATCTTGCGATCGCACCCTCAACGATTGGTCGGGTCAGTCCGTGGATCTTGATATCCATCTGGATTGCTGTGATACCATCCTCTGTACCGGTTACCTTAAAGTCCATATCACCAAAGAAGTCCTCAAGACCCTGGATATCGGTCAGAAGTACAAAATCATCATCGGTATCTCCGGTTACGAGACCGCAGGAAATACCTGCAACCATCTTCTTGATCGGCACACCGGCAGCCATAAGAGACATGCAGGATGCACAGGTAGATGCCATGGATGTAGAACCGTTGGACTCGAAGGTCTCGGATACGGAACGGATTGCATATGGAAACTCTTCCTCGCTCGGAAGTACCGGAAGAAGTGCCTTCTCAGCCAGCGCACCATGACCGATCTCGCGACGTCCCGGTCCACGACTTGGCTTTGTCTCACCAACAGAGTATGAAGGGAAATTGTAATGATGCATATATCTCTTCTCTGTCTTGTTGGCATCCAGACCGTCGATTCTCTGCTTCTCAGAAAGAGGAGCAAGTGTTGTAATATTACAGATCTGTGTCTGTCCACGGGTGAACATTGCAGAACCATGTACTCTTGGAATCAGATCAACCTCTGCTGCAAGCGGTCTGATCTGTGTGATCTCACGACCATCCGGACGCTTATGATCCTTTAAGATCATCTTACGGACTGTCTTCTTCTGGTACTGATATACTGCCTCATCCAGAATCTCCAGCCAGTCTTCCTTGTCCGCAAATGCCTCAGCAAGCTTCTCTGTTACCTGACGGACATTCTCTTCTCTTGTCTGCTTATCATCAGAGAATACGGCCTCCTCCATCTCAGCAGGAGGGACGATCTTCTTGATCTCCTCAAACATCTCCTCCGGGATCGCACAACTTGTATACTCATGCTTTGGCTTACCGATCTCCTCTACCATCTGATTGATCAGCGCAATGATCGTCTGGTTGACGTCATGACACTTGTAGATTGCTTCGATCATCTTGTCCTCAGGAATCTCATTGGCTCCTGCCTCGATCATGATAACCTTCTCAGCAGTAGATGCAACAGTCAGACGAAGATCACCGTTGTCCCATACCTCCTGGCTTGGGTTTACGATAAACTCACCGTCTACCATACCCATCTGGGTTGTTGCACATGGACCGTAAAATGGAATATCTGAAATACTGGTTGCTACGGCAGAGCCGATCATTGCAACGAGCTCCGGACGACACTCCGGATCTACAGAAAGCACCAGATTGTTCAGAGAACAATCATTTCTATAATCCTTCGGGAATAAAGGACGCATCGGACGGTCAATAACACGGGCGGTAAGCACTGCATTCTCAGACGCCTTACCCTCACGCTTATTGAAACCTCCCGGAATCTTTCCTACTGAATACATCTTCTCTTCAAATTCAACTGACAGAGGGAAAAAGTCGATTCCCTCACGTGGCTTCTCTGATGCGGTTGCGGTACACAGAACCGTTGTGTCTCCATAATGCATCAAAGCTGCACCATTTGCCTGCTTTGCAACTCGTCCGATATCAATTGACAGAGTTCTTCCGGCAAGCTCCATGGAATATGTTTTGTATGCCATCGATAATCTCCTTTCCTATGCCCGGCGGGCTTTGCAAAACAAGGCACCCTTGCAGGTGCCTCATCCCTTATTGTATCATGATTATTTTCTAAGACCAAGCTTCTCAATCAGTGCACGATATGCATCAAGATCTTTCTTCTTGAGGTACTCAAGAAGGTTACGTCTCTGACCAATCATCTTCAGCATACCACGTCTTGAGTGGTGATCCTTTTTGTTCTCCTTCAGATGCTCAGTGAGCTCACGGATACGGAATGTAAGAATTGCTACCTGTACCTCTGGAGATCCTGTATCCTCTGGTGTACGTCCATACTCTTTTACGATTTCTGCTTTCTGCTCTTTGCTAATCATTGTTCTTCCTCCTAAAATTTAATATATGCCTGTCACTAAGATCCGGTTGGAGTATCCGAAATCTGAGCAACGGTAATCACAACTTATTAAGAATAACACATTGTAATGCGTTTGTAAACCGCTTCGGTTAAATTTCTGCTAATTTTCTGTTATGCTCCAACGTTTCCCGCTTAAATATCAAGCTCAAGCTGTATCTCTTCCTCTGCCTCAATCTTGAAGTCCTCTACCTTTTCCGGATTTACCACCGGCAGATCCTCCAGCGATTCAATGCCGAAGTTACGTAAAAACTCCTCCGTCGTAGCGAAAAGGATCGGGCGACCCGGTGCATCAAGACGCCCAACCTCACAGATCAGCTTGTACTCGACAAGCTTGTTGATCACATGATCACTCTTGACACCACGTATGTGTTCCACCTCCAGCTTTGTGATCGGCTGCTTGTAGGCAATGATCGACAATGTCTCAAGAAGAACATCGGTCAGCACATGCTTCTTCGGCACATGAGCGATCCGGACCAGATATTCATACATGGATGCCTTCGTACACATCTGAAATGCACCATCAAGCTCTATGATCTGTATTCCTCTGTCATCGCCGGCATACCGGTCCATCATGTTGCGGATCACATGACGGCAGGTATCCTCATCCTGCTCTGTGGCTGCAGCGATCCGTTCCAGTTCCACTGCTTCTCCCATGGTAAAAAGAATTGCCTCGATCACCGCTTCCAGATCTGATATTTTCATTTCCTTATCCATACTACTTCTTACATTCCTTTCTCAGCACAAAAAACGAACTCTCTGCGAAACATCTGCCGGGTGAGTATATTTATTTCACGCAATATCCTTCCGGATCTTATACGCCACTGGACGGCACAACCTCTACGTCCTTCACACCCGGTACATATGTAATCTGAATATCATCAAAGGTGTTTTCCTGTTCGATCTTAAGCTTACCAACCTTCATCAGCTCCAGGATTCCCAGAAATGTCACGATCAGCATCAGCTTGCTGTGCTGCTCCTCCAGCATTCCGCGGAATGTAAAGCTTCCGTGAAGCATCGCATATTCCTCGATATGCAGCATCCGGTCGGTCAGACTTATCTTCTCCTTCTCGATGTTACCAAACTTGCTTCGGATCGGATCGATCTTGTCGACCTGTTTCTTCATGATATCCCGGAAAATGCTCTGCAGTCTGGAAAGCGTCACATCTGAAAGAAGTTCTCCCACATCGACCTCCTCCTGATACTCGGCAATCTCCTTCGGGATGGACGGATCCTTAAAAATCATTCTCGAGGCATCCAGCTGACGATCCTTCAGCTCATAGGATGCATATTTGTACATCTTATACTGAAGCAAACGTTCAACCAGCTCTGCTCTCGGATCTTCCTCCTCGCCCTCCTCGGTCGGAGGTGCCGGAAGAAGCATTTTGGACTTAATCTTAAGCAGTGTCGCTGCCATGACCAGAAAGTCACTCATCACATCCATATCCTTTGTCTCCATCCGCGACACATAATCCATGTACTGCTCCGTGATCTCAACAATCGGTATATCAAAGATATCAATCTTATTTTTCTCGATCAGATGAAGCAGAAGATCCAACGGACCATCAAATGCTTCCAGCTTAACAGATAAACTCATACCAGCAATCATACCTTTCCAAAATCACAATAATAAAAGAATCAGCCTCGATGCACCATAGTGGATCAGATCAAACAAAAGCACCAGCACAAAGATCAGCTTGACAGTTCCATCCACCTTCAGCATCCCAAGATATCCCGTCGGTGATGTCCCGGCAATCAGAAGTCCCATGTCAAACGTTGACACCGGAAACAGATTTGCCACAAACATCCCAAAGCTGAGCATCGCAAGGTACTGTACGAAAATTGGGACAATACTCTGCCACCAATGATGTATTACCAGATGATCCAGTCCCTTCACGCCTCCGTAACCGAACCGTAGAACAAGTATGCTGCCCGCAAATACCATGAGCAGACTGACAAGTCCCGCCACCCCCAGACGTCTGTTTGTTATCGGATCCCTGACCCGGTAGAAATACGGCTTGGAAATCGGCACACAGCTGGTAAGGGAAAGAATCAGACCGATCGGATCAATATACCGCCACACCTTCCACGGAGTTGTCCGAAAACAGTGTACGGACCGCTGACAGCACGCATATACAATCAATCGGATTACTTCGTGCCAGATCATCAGCAGCATCGCAGCCACTAGACAGCTCCCTGTTTCTATAAGGATTTCTTTCACCCTGTCACCTCAAATAATCAAACTGAAGACCATACATACGAACGGTATCGCCTTCTTCGATGCCAAGCTTCTCCAGTTCGTCCACAATACCGCTTGTGCGCAGGAACTTCTGGAAAAATTCAAAGCCCTTCTCGGAATCAAGGTTCGTGTAACCAAGCATACGCTCGATCCTTGGTCCCTCGACCACATACATGCCTTCCTTCTCATCGTACTCAACCGTATACGGCTCGTCCTTGAAGGTTTCCTGCTCCAGATCGTATTCCTGTTCAAAGACAACCGGCTCCTGATCAAGCTGATCCAGTTCCTTGCGGACATAATATAAAAGTTCCTTAACGCCCTTGCCGCTTACGGCAGAGATTGGAAATACCGGGATTCCCTTCGGTTCAAACTCTTCCTTAAGAAGTGTGATCACCGTATCCTCCTCCGTGCCATAAAAGACATCCGTCTTATTCGCTGCGATGACCTGCGGTCTCTTGATAAGCTCCGGACTGTAGTTTTCCAGCTCTTTATTGATGACAAGAATATCATTGAGCGGATCGCGTCCCTCTGTGGAAGCTGCATCCACCATATGAATAAAAAGCTTGGTACGCTCGATATGGCGCAAAAACTCATGACCAAGTCCAATGCCCTCTGATGCGCCCTCGATCAATCCCGGAATATCGGCGATCACAAAGCCGTCTGCCCCGTCCAGATCGACAACACCAAGAATCGGGCTCAGTGTTGTGAAATGATAATTGGCAATCTTTGGCTTTGCATTGCTGACTCTGGATAAGAAAGTAGACTTTCCAACATTTGGAAAACCGATCAATCCCACATCTGCGATCGTCTTTAACTCCAGAATAACCTCAAGCTCTCTACCCGGCTTACCCGGCTGTGCATACTTCGGCACCTGCATCGTCGGCGTTGCATAATTCATGTTGCCCTTACCGCCACGACCGCCCTTTAACACAACTTCTCTCTTGTGTTCATGGGACATGTCAATAATGACCTTTCCTGTCTCTGCCTCGCGTACCACAGTTCCCTCCGGCACATGAACAACCATATCCTCGCCATCGGCTCCATGACAACGGCGCTTGCCGCCCGGCTCACCATCGCCCGCAAAATATTTACGGATATGACGAAAGTCATTCAGTGTATTTACGCGGGGATCCACTTCAAATATCAGATCACCACCACGGCCGCCGTCTCCGCCATCCGGACCACCTGCAGCTACATACAGTTCTCTTCGGAAACTCACATGACCGTCTCCGCCTTTTCCGGATCGTATCGTTATCTTCGCACTATCAGCAAACATCATATCCTCCTTTTGTTCAAACTGCTTCCGCTTAGTCGAAAGCCCAATGGAAGCTTCCTACACATACAATAAAGAAATAGGGGCTGCCAGTGGCAACCCCTTATCGGTAACCGGATCCCCGGTCAAAAAGTCTTATTTAGCTTCTACCGGATATACGGAAGCCTGCTTTTTGTCTCTACCTTTTCTCTCGAAACGAACAACACCATCAACAAGTGCAAACAGAGTGTCATCTCCACCGCGTCCAACATTTACACCCGGATGAATCTTTGTACCACGCTGTCTGTATAAAATGTTACCAGCAAGTACGAACTGTCCATCGGCTCTCTTTGCTCCTAATCTCTTAGACTCGGAATCTCTACCGTTCTTTGTAGAACCCATTCCCTTTTTATGAGCAAATAACTGAAGGTTCATCTTTAACATGGTTCTATCCCTCCTGTTTTTTAATTCGAAGTTTAATGTGTTTCTTACCATACTCATCCTGAATGCCATTAAGCCCCAGAACAAGTGATTTCAGTAACAGCTCTGACGATGATCCGACCGGCATGTCCTTTATTTTAAAAAGAACGGTTCCGGTCTCAGGATCTACAGAACTTTCAAATGAATCTTCGGTATACTGCTCAATCGAATTGATCGTGTTGATCACCAGCGCTGACACGGCAGCGCAGACAATGTCCTGACCATATTCTGCATACTCCGCATGACCATTCATCCGAAATCCTGTATACTCCCCGGAGGAAGTCTGAAAAATCTCAACATCTATCATACTGTCACCCTTCTGTGAACTTCACAGAATCCCTGCCATCAGACCGGATTAAGCGTTGATCTTATCGATCTTAACCTGTGTGTAAGCCTGTCTGTGACCGTTTTTCTTATGATATCCGGTTTTTCTCTTATATCTGTAAACGATAACTTTCTTTGCTCTGCCTTCCTTAACAACTGTTGCAGAAACACTTGCATTTGCTACATCAGCACCTGCCTTCATAGCTCCGTCGTTTACAGCCAAAACGCTATCAAATGTAACTGCCTCGCCAGCTTCTGCTGCAAGCTTCTCTACGTTAATGATATCACCCTCGGCTACTTTGTACTGCTTTCCACCTGTTGCAATAATTGCGTACATCTTTGCACCTCCTTATCATTACTCGCCAACTTTGGTATCCGGAAGCATTTCCGACATTTCACAAAACCTCGTTGAGCGGCACACTTGATTATCTTATCATTACACTTCCATTCTGTCAACTGTTTTTTATTATTTTTCCATTGGTAATTTTGAAGACTGCCGCCATCTCACAAAAGCACGAAAATCCCATATAAGATCAGTAGATGTACCGGATAAAACCAATAGAAAAAGCTTCGAGGCAGCCTCGTCCTGCCCGCATCCCTATCCGCCGCATAATAACGCACAAAAAATAACGCCACTGCACCGAACGCCTCCAGCCAGCCCTGACCGACACACAAAAGCAAAATGCTGTATATCAGCAATCGCCAGTCATACTGCCCCACATAAAACGCAAGAATCATTAACACTCCCCAAAACGAATAATCACTTCGGCAAAGCACGGCAGCCACCATGGCAACCCCAACGATCCCACAAGAAATCGGAATACGCCACCCTTTCCCAACATACTCCTTCGTCCGGAAAAGTCCCAAAAGCATCATTAGTCCGATTGCAAGCGTCACAAAGACATTCTGATTCCACGGATTCCAGATACGTCCGAAAAACGCAAGATCATACGGAATCTCCGATACCAGTGCAAAGCACCATAGCCGGAAAAGATACTTTCTGCGGCTGTGCGTATAGAAAAAGCCCTGTACCAGAAGAAAACAGATCAGAGGGAAAGAAACCCTTCCAATCCCCCGAAGCAGATAATAACATACCGGCATCGTTTTCACCGGCACAAAAATGCAGCCCACATGATCCAAAACCATCGTTACCATAGCGATCCACTTCAACTGATTTCTTGAGAACTGCTCCTTCGACAATGAAAATACCACCTTCTCCTCTCCCTTCGTAAGCAATCCGTCTTAAAGCGGGCTTGCCCACTTTGCGCGTCACCGCACAATTGCTTATGCAATCTTCCTCTGTGCGGTGATCGCATCCTCGCGGTGCGTTTTTACATTATAGGAAACGACAACTTTCCTATAATGTAAAAAAACAAAAATCTACTCATATACTACGAGTAGATTTCCATTCGGGTTGGGCTGTTATAAATAACAGTTAGCAGTCTGTAGGGGAATCGAACCCCTGTTTTCGCCGTGAGAGGGCGACGTCTTAGCCGCTTGACCAACAGACCAAATATGAAGTTGTAAGCTGCCATATACAGCTAGCAGTCTGTAGGGGAATCGAACCCCTGTTTTCGCCGTGAGAGGGCGACGTCTTAGCCGCTTGACCAACAGACCATTTTGCTACTGCGCTTTACCGCGTCAGCAGTTGATATATTACACTACTTTCTGACAAAATGCAAGCATTTTTTTGATTTTTTTTAAAATATTTTTTGTAAAGCTCCGCAAACCCGCATTATTTCTAGGGTTTAGCGGTTAAAATATTTATCAATTCCGTCTGCCATTCCCTTTGCCATTTTGTTCTGGGTAGACTTTTTCTGCATATAGCGATCCTCTGTCGGATTACTCAAAAATCCCATCTCGATCAGAGTCACCGGAATCTTACTCCAGTTTGTTCCTGTCAGATCGTCTCTGAGAGAGAGACCTCTGCTGCGAATTCCTGTCTTCTTACAATAACTGTTCAGCATATACTGAGACAGCTTCTTAGACTTCGCACTGAGCTTTCCGACATACCGGTTCTTTGTCGACGGATATAACGCAGATGCTCCCCGTACTGACGATGACGCAGAACTGTCCGCATGGATCCTTACATAGATATCAGCACCGCTTTTATTGGCAATCTGCGCCCTCTGCTTATTACTGATATTGACATTATTCTTCGTGCGGATCATAACAACCTTATATCCACGCGATTCAAGCTCCTTACGAAGCTTTTTGGCAACACTTAAGTTGATCTTATACTCCGGCACATGAGAAGACACACCTGTCGCACCTCCGGCAACCTTTGCCTTACGCACTGAAGAGCCCGGGCCCACCGGCTCTGTCGAGCTGTTGCCGCGACTCTGATGACCGGCATCGATTGCAACTACCTTTGCATCATCTGTATCTGCGTCCGAACCGCGCTCTGCAGCCTTAGCCTTAGTCCCCTGGGAACGAAGTGTGCCAAACTTGTTCAACGGATAGATCCGAAGTACAGCCCTTCCCTCAATCTTGTCGCGGGATACCGGACCAACCTCCTCATAACGGCTGTCCTCGCTGACCTCACGGTTATCTCCCAACACAAAATATTCATCCTTGCCGAGTTTTAACGGCTCCGAGGCAATGCCGGATTCCGTCATCGGATCCTTGCCATAGTTCTCCTTAAGAACCTTTCCATCAATATAGATCGTATCTCCCACGATCTGTATTGTCTCTCCCGGCAGACCGATTACCCGCTTAATGTAATAATCCTCATTCTCTCTGCCATATGGATAAAATACGATCACATCAAACCGTTTTGGATCGGAGAAGCGGTAAGACAGCTTATCGACCAGAAGGTTATCCTGATCCTGCAGTGTCGCCTCCATAGAGGTACCATCCACGATCGTACGCTGTATCACATAGCGCGGCACAACCATCACACATACCACAATGATCGCCACATAAACAAGTAGCTCAAAAATGGCACTTCGGATGCGCTGTGCCTTTGATGGTTTCTTCGTATTATCCTTCTCCTGTGTGTTTTCTTCTACCGGGCAGTTTTCTTCCTGCTCCACTTCATTTGTCTGATCCTGGTTTTGTTCCATCATCAACAAGCTCCTATCCTGACAATTTGATTAGTCTTCCTCAGAAAATGAAAGGAATGACTCTGCTTCCTCTGCTCTCTCCTGTGCCTCTTTGGCTTTCTTTGCCTCAAGCTCAGCAGCCTCTTCCTCGCTGAGAATACGGATCTTGGAATTGCTTAACTCCTCAATTGCTGTAGACAGCGGTTTTGGACATTTGGATTTTACGAGTGGCTGAACTCCATCGATCAGCTGACGTGCTCTCTTGGAGGTTGCCAGAACGATAGAATAACGGCTGTTGACTACCGGAGCCTCACCGGTCTCTACCTCACTGTTTACTAATTTCATTAAATCTGTATAAGATGGATGTAACATAAATATACCCCTTTCAATTGTAATCTGATTAATTTGAAAATATTGCACTAGCTATTAGAATATCGCAAAAAGATAAATTTATCAACTATCTTTTTTCAAACTCCTGTTTTATTTTCTGAATGAAGCCCTCCTGCTGTTCCCTCTTATAATGAAGCGAACGGATCAGCTGATGGACATTCTCCACGCATTCATCCAGATCATCGTTAATGACAATATAGTCGTATTTTTTCATATAAGCACTTTCTTCTTTGGCTCTCGCCATACGCTCACGGATTACCTCTGCCGTCTCTGTTCCTCTGCTGACCAGCCGCCGTTCCAGTTCATCTACCGTTGGCGGTGTCAGAAAGATCAGATTTACCTCCGGAAGGATCTCGCGGACATGAAGCGCTCCCTGCATTTCAATTTCAAGAATAACGTCTTTGCCCTGCTCCAGCTGCTGCACCACATATTCCTTTGGTGTTCCGTAATAATTTCCGACATACTGCGCATACTCAATGAGCTGATGCTCTCTGATCATTTTCTCAAATTCTTCCTTGGTTTTGAAGAAATATTCTCTGCCATCCTGCTCCCCCTCCCGCGGTGATCGGGTTGTCGCTGAAATCGACAGACCATAATCGTATTTTTGAAGAAGCTGTTTAACAACGGTTCCTTTCCCGGCTCCTGAAAATCCTGAAATGACTGTAAGAACTCCTCTGTCTGACATTTTTATTCCTCCATTTCCTCATTATGCTTCTCATAATCCATCGGCGTTTTCACTCTGCTCTCAATCGTTTCAGGCAGAAGTGCCGACAAAACAAGATGTCCACTGTCCATGACCAGAATGCATTTTGTTTTTCTGCCACAGGTGGCATCCACCGCCAGCCCTGCATCCTTGGCATTTTGAATCATCCGCTTGATCGGTGCCGCATCGGCACGCACAATGCTGATGACCTTATTCATATTAACCACATTCCCATAACCGACATTTACCAGCATTTTATTTCCTCCCGGCTCTGCCATTATTCAATGTTCTGAATCTGCTCTCTGACCTTCTCGATCTCCGTCTTCAGATCAATGGCAATATTGGAAAGTGTCCTGTCATTTGCTTTTGAAAGAATGGTATTAGATTCTCGATTCATCTCCTGTGCGATAAAGTCGAGCTTGCGTCCGATGTTCTCTCCCAGCAGCAATGTATCTCTCATATTCTTGATATGGCTGTGAAGCCGGACTGTCTCTTCATCCACACAGACCTTATCTGCATAGATCGTAAGCTCTGTCGCAAGCACACGCTCATCAATATTCTTATCACCAATCAGCTCCTCTACCTTATCTGTGATCTTCTGTCTGTACTCAGCAAGCATCTCCGGAGAACGCTTCTCCACATCACATACCATCTGCTCAATACCATCTAACTTCTCATTCAGATCACGGAACAGATGCTCCCCTTCCTTCTCTCGGGATTCTGCAAAACGCACAGCAGCCTCTCTTAACGTCTGCTCCAGCACCGGAAACAGCGTCTCTTCATCGTCTTCCATCTCATCCAGAGCGATCACATCCGGCATACGGATCAGCGCTGCCGCAGAGATTCCCTTTTCAATACCAAAGGTGACCGTCGCCTTCTCGATCGCATCCATATAGCCTCTTGCAACGGTATCGTGGTAATCCACCTTTGTCCGCTTTCCGGCATAATCCTCATAAGAAATATAAATATCAATCTTACCTCTGGAAGCATATTCCTTCACGGTGGAACGCACTGCATTCTCAAATGCATTAAACTTCTTAGGAAGCTTGATCCCGATATCGCAGTATCTGTGATTGACCGCCTTCATCTCCACTGTCATCTTATATTCCTCGGTGATCACTTCGCTTCTTCCAAAGCCTGTCATACTTTTAATCATATTTTCCCCATTTCTGTGTACAGCTCCCCTTTTGATTCCGGTCCTGCACACCCGGCCGGCATCATTTTCTATCATTAACCGTTGCTTTATTTGTGTTCCTGCTTGTCTGTCACTAATACATCTGCAGCTTCCACAGTCCGCCCCGGCATGTTTTCCCCGGCTTCCACGACCTTCCCGTACTCGTCTCTGCCGCCTTCTGCCAAATCGTCCACTGTCTTCTCCGATGCATTTTGACTATCCTGCCCTGCTGCATTCTTCAGCTTCGGCTGTTCTCCCTCCGCATCCGAAACATCCATCGGCTTCTGGTCTAACAGCTGCATCAGCGTTATTTTATCCTCTGCATCTCTACGCAGATTTGCATTTCTCTTTTCCTTCTTTGTATACAGGATATAATGCTTATCTCCCTGGACATCGGACTGAATACTCTTCAGATCCTTATACATCTCTGTCTCCGTACTAAGTCTCTTATGATACAGCCGAAGCTCCAGATAGTCCTTCAACAGACGATAGATCATCGCAAACAACGGCACTCCGACGATCATGCCGACAATGCCCCACATTCCGCCGAACAGCAGGATTGCAAAAAGTACCCAGAATGCGGTCAGACCGGTCGATTCACCAAGAATAGCAGGTCCTATTACGTTTCCGTCCAGCTGCTGCAGAATAATGATAAAAACCACAAAATATAAACACTGCATCGGGCTGACCAACAGGATCAGCAACGCACTCGGCACCGCTCCAATATACGGACCGAATACAGGGATCACATTCGTCACACCAACGATCACGCTGATCAGCAGCGAATACGGAAGCTTCAGGATCCACATTACAATAAAACAGATCACTCCGATAATCGCTGAGTCCACGATCTTACCAACAATGAAGCCGCTAAATGTATCATTTGTCATGCGGCTGTAATGCAAGATCACATCTGCCTGCTTCTTTCCAAAGACCGCATAGATCATTTTCTTTGCCTGTGCCAAAAACTTCTCCTTGCCAAGAAGCAGATACACGGCAACAATACAGCCGATCAGCAGATTATATAATACGCCCAGCACACTGAACACACCACTTGCAAACATAGACGCAAGCGAATTGACATTCGGCAGGAGCCCGGTCTGCAGCCACGGAAGCAGATCCTTCTGTGTCCACTCATCCAGACTGTCAGTCAGATGAAGCAGCGCATCCTGAAACTGATTGGCCATATAAGGATTGTCCATAACCCACTTGCTGACCTTATGATAATAATCCTGTGCCTGATCCGGCAGCGTATTGGCAAGTGCAATGACACTGTTAAACACCTGCGGGATCAGCATCCAGAGCAGCACGGTAATGATCAGCAGACCTGTGATCATCGCCAGGATCAGGCTGATCACCTTGGAAAACTTCTGATAACGTTCCACATGCCGCTCCTCGTCCTCCGGAATCTTTCTTCCAAACAGGCGGTAAAATACATTGCCGTAAAATACCATCAGCGGATTCAGCAGGTATGCGATCACCAGACCATATATTACCGGCATCAGAAGCTTCACCAGCGTCCGCACTGCTTTCAGAATATGCACCATATTAGAAAGGCAGTAAAATATAACGATTGATATGATAATAACAAGAAACAGACCAAACCAGTGACCAAGCATTCCCCGGAAACGTTTCTTTTTCTTTTGTTGTGATGCCACATAATCCGGATGAAAGATTTCCTCCGGCTCCTGTACAGATATATCTATATTTTTTGTCTGCTTCTTCTCCATAAGCACTCCTCATTTCTACACTTTTGCTGACATTCGATGTATATCGGTTACACACACTCTTTCTTATGATAAACGATTCGCCCTCAAAAAGCAATAGCGAGGCGGTACATCCTTTCTTTATAAAAAGCAGGAAAATACGGACGCTCCCACAACCGTCAAAAGACCTGCAACCGCAATCGACAAGCCGGAAATCGCCCCTTCCGTCTCTCCCATTTCCATTGCCTTGGAGGTACCGATCGCATGCGATGCCGTTCCGATCGCAACACCTCTTGCAACCGGCTCCGTGATTTTAAAGATCCTGCACGCCGTCTCCGCCAGAACACTTCCAAGAATACCGGTAATAATTATGATTGCCACAGTAAGTGTCACATAACCGCCAAGCTCCTCCGAAACGCCCATCCCGATCGCTGTTGTGATCGATTTTGGCAGGAGCGTCGCATACTCCTTGTGATTCATTCCAAAGAAAACAGACATGGCAAGCACACTGCAAAGACTTGTCAATACCCCCGAAAGTATCCCCACCATGATCGCACGGAAGTTCTTTTTCAAAAGCTCAATCTGCTCATAAAGAGGAATCGCAAGGCAGACCGTTGCCGGTGTCAGAAAATAGCTGATCACATTCGCCCCCTCTTGATACTTTCTGTAATCTGTCCCTGAAACACCAAGAAAGACCATAATCAAAATAACAGAGATTAATAATGGATTAAAAATTGCCCGATGAAATTTTCTCTGCAGCAGCATTCCAATTCCATATGCCACAAAGCTCAACGCTACACCCCAGAATACCGAATTCTGCATAAACTCACTCATTGGTCTGCTCCTCTCCTTTCATCGCCTGCGTTACCCTGCCTGCCACCAGCATCACAAGCAGTGTACTCACAAGCGTGATCACTACATATGGCACCAGCACCGGCATTAATGTATGATATGCTCCGAGCAGTCCGACTGCCGCCGGAATAAACATAAGCGGCATTACCTCGATCAGAAAACGACCGGTCTCACGAACCTCTTCCAATGGTATGATCCCTGTCGATAATGCCGTAAACAGTATTGCCAGACCATAAATGCTTGCCGGCATCGGAAGTGGAACAATACTATGTAATATTTCTCCTAATAATGAAATGAAAAGAATGATTGAAAACTGCTTCAGATACTTCAATCGAAAAACACCTCTTTCTCTCTGCGAATATTCGCTATGTACTTGTGATATAACTGCTTTTTACAGACAGCGTTTTTTAGAGTATACCTATTAAAATGTTTTGTCAACAAGGAATTTGTGATCAAAGAATTTAAAAAAATCAAAAAAGGGGCTTTTCAAATGATTTATTTTGTGATATAGTAATCTGCAGTTGGATAACGAACGGAACAAGGGTGTTCTCATTACTTGTAATGAGTGCGCCCTTTTTTACTAATCAGACTGACATAAACAGTTTATCCAGCATCCATGAGACGGTCATCGACAACAGGGTTTGACACATTATCCGACCGCCTCATAAAATAAAAAGTCAGTTGATGATGAAAGGATGGTAGGAATTATGGAACAAAACGTAATTGAGCAGGTTTTTGGTAAAGACGTGTTCAACGATGAGGTAATGAAGGAAAAGTTGCCTAAGGACGTCTACAAATCATGGAAGAAAACATTGGAGAATGGCGAGGATCTCAATCAGGATATCGCAAACGTCGTCGCTCATGCCATGAAAGAGTGGGCTTTAGAGCACGGCGCTACTCATTATACACACTGGTTTCAGCCAATGACCGGTATTACAGCAGAGAAGCATGATTCATTCTTAAGTCCTGCATCTGACAGCAAACCGGTTCTTGAATTTTCCGGCAAGGAGCTGATCAAGGGTGAACCGGACGCTTCTTCTTTCCCTTCAGGTGGTCTTCGTGCGACCTTTGAGGCAAGAGGATATACAGCATGGGATTGTACATCACCTGCATTCCTGCGTGAGGATGCTGCCGGCGTTACACTCTGCATCCCTACCGCATTTTGTTCATATACAGGTGAGGCACTTGATAAGAAAACTCCTCTCCTTCGTTCCATGGAAGCGCTCAGCAAACAGGCTGTCCGCATCGTAAAGCTTTTCGGATATGATGATGTCAAGAAGGTATCCTGCTCCGTAGGACCTGAGCAGGAATATTTCCTGGTTGACAGAGATAAATATTTACAGCGTAAGGATCTGATCTTCACCGGTCGTACTCTTTTCGGTGCACCGGCTCCAAAGGGTCAGGAGCTTGATGATCACTACTTCGGTACCATTAAGGAGCGCATCGCTGCATTCATGAAGGATCTCAACATTGAGCTCTGGAAGCTTGGAATCCTTTCCAAGACACAGCATAACGAGGTTGCTCCGGCTCAGCATGAGATGGCTCCAATCTTTACAACTGCTAATATCTCTACCGATCATAACCAGCTTGTTATGGAGCTGATGAAAAAGGTAGCTAAGAGACATAATCTTGAGTGTCTGCTTCATGAGAAGCCATTTGCAGGTGTAAACGGTTCCGGTAAGCATGACAACTGGTCTATCGTAACCGATACCGGAATCAACCTTCTGGATCCGGGCAAGAAACCACATGAGAACAAGCTGTTCCTTCTGACACTTGCCGCTGTGATCAAGGCTGTTGATGACAACGCAGAGCTTCTTCGTCTGTCTGCTTCCAGCCCCGGAAACGACCACAGACTCGGAGCAAACGAGGCACCGCCTGCTATCATTTCTATCTTCCTTGGCGAGCAGCTTGAGGATATCATTGAGCAGATCATCCGAGGTGATGTTTCTTCCTCTATCCAGGGGGAGAAGCTTGATACCGGTGTTCATGTTCTTCCGGTACTGAAAAAGGATGCTACTGACAGAAACCGTACATCTCCATTCGCATTCACCGGTAATAAGTTCGAGTTCCGTATGCTTGGTTCTTCCATGTCCATCTCCGGACCAAACTTTACATTAAATACTATGGTTGCCGATGTCCTTCAGGATTTTGCAGATGAGCTTGATCAGGCAGACGATTTCGACTCTGCTGTTGACGCTCTGATCAAGAAAACCGTTACCGAGCATCAGCGTATCATCTTCAACGGAGACGGATATTCTAATGAGTGGGTTGAGGAAGCTGAGAGACGTGGTCTTCCAAACATCAAGTCCATGGTTGAGGCAATTCCTTATCTTGCAACAGACAAGAGCGTAAATCTGTTTGAGAGACAGAATGTCATGACAAAGGCAGAGCTTGAGTCTCGTGTAGAGATTAACTATGAGAACTACTCAAAGACGATCAACATTGAGGCTAAGACAATGATTGATATGGCTGGCAAACAGTTCATTCCATCTGTTATCAAATATACAACAAGCCTTGCAGATTCTATCACAAAGGTTCAGACTGCATGTCCGGATGCTGATGTATCTGTACAGACTGAGCTGTTAAAGAAAACATCTACTCTCCTTGCTTCTGCACAGAAGGCACTGGCTACCCTTGAAAAGGCAGTTGATGAGGCAGATACTAAGGAAGAGGGCAAGGAACAGGCTCTGTTCTTCCGCGAGGTTGTATTTGCTGATATGGAGACACTCCGTGCTCCGATCGATGAGCTGGAGATGATCGTCGATAAGACGTACTGGCCGGTACCAACCTACGGCGATCTGCTGTTCGAGGTATAATACATACCTTTGAACCGTAGAGAATAATTATGCTTTCATATTATAATATTCCCAATTTATAAATGAATCAGAGAAGGGGCGGTTGACCGTATGGCAATCGTCTCTTTTCTTGTGTTATCATTCCGTTTATGATATACTTAAAGTTATCAATGCAGATGTTTTTTGTTCGTAAATATATCTGTCTATCACTACATAATACATATGGAGGTACCCATTATGAACAATAAAAAAATCGTGGTTGCTCTTGGTCATAACGCCCTTGGCAGCACCTTTCCGGAGCAGAAGGCTGCCGTAAAGAAAGCCGCTGCAGCAATTGCCGATCTCGTTGAGGCAAAGTATCAGGTTGTGATCACGCACAGTAACGGACCACAGGTCGGCATGATCCACGCAGCAATGACCGAGTATTCTCTTCTCGAGCCGGACAATACAGTAGCACCAATGTCCATCTGCAGCGCAATGAGCCAGGGCTACATTGGCTATGATCTTCAGAATGAGATCCGCACCGAGCTGTTAAACCGCGGTATCTACAAGCCGGTCACCACACTGATCACACAGGTTCGTGTTGATCCGTTTGACGCAGCCTTCAGCCAGCCATCCAAGGTCATCGGTCGTTATATGACGGAGGAGGAAGCCAAAGCTGAGGAAAAGAAAAACAACCATGTCATCAAGGACGGCGACAAGGGTTACCGCCGTATCATCGGCGCTCCACGTCCAATCGAAATCTATGAATTAGATGCGATCAAGGCACTCCTCGACGCAGATCAGATTGTCATTGCCTGCGGTGGTGGCGGAATTCCTGTTCTGCAGCAGGGAACCCGCTTAAAGGGAGCCAGCGCTGTTATCGAGAAGGATCTTACCAGTGCATGTCTCGCAGAGGGTATTCAGGCAGATATGCTTCTCCTGCTTACCGGTGTCGAGAAGGTTATGCTGAACTTTGACACGCCACAGGCAACACCGTTAGATCATCTCTCTGTTGAGGAGGCAACCAGATATATCGATGAAGGACAGTTCACTACAGGAGCAATGCTTCCAAAGATCGAGGCTGCTGTTTCCTTCGCATCCTCCTCTCCTGCCCACAAGTCTGTTATCACTGACCTGAACACTGCTTTGGACGGCGTAGCCGGCAAGACCGGAACTGTGATCACGGCAGATTAAGACAACCATTTTTTCATCATATAATCATAAAAACCAGCCCTCATATCAGAACAAATCCGTATAGGGCTGGTTTTTTATACATCTGACATTTTCCTATACCCAAAAACAGAATCCATACCGGTGTAGATTGGTATGGATTCTGTTTTTATATACACACATCTAACAGATGCCACGGATTGCTCCATTGCGATGCAATTTTGCAATCCGACAACCAGACAACCATTCATACACAGATACATATTGCTGATCTGTCTGCCGGCATCATAATATTACTCTTTTTCTTTATATCTTACTTTGCGTAGGAACCACTCTTGGAGATTGTTGCCACATCCACGATAGAAAGATGTGTCTTATCTGAGTTCTCAAGACTGGTCAGCAATGCATTGGCAGTATCAAGTGAAGTAAGAACGTTTACACCTGTCTCGATCGCAGTACGGCGGATCAGGAAACCATCCTTCATCTTGTCGCCGTGTGTCGGTGTATCGATAACGAGATCGATCTGATGCTCCAGAAGCAGATCCATCAGTGTCGGTGCTTCCTCATTGATACGGTTTACCGGAATGGCAAGCACACCGTTCTCATTCAGTACACGTGCTGTATTTCTCGTTGCGAAGATCTCATAGCCAAGCTTCTTAAAACGCTTTGCCACTCCAACAGCTTCCAGCTTATCCGAATCCTTCACGGAAATGATCATCTTCTTATGCTTTGGAAGGTTCACTCCAGCTCCGAGGAATGCCTTATACAGAGCCTCATCAAATGTCTTGGCGATACCAAGGCACTCACCGGTAGACTTCATTTCCGGTCCGAGGGAAATCTCAGCTCCACGAAGCTTCTCAAAGGAGAATACCGGCATCTTGATTGCAAGATAGCCTGCATCCGGTGCAAGACCAGGCTCAAAGCCAAGATCACGGATCTTTGCTCCAAGGATTACGCGGGATGCCAGATCAACGATCGGAATACCGGTAACCTTGCTGATATATGGTACGGTTCGGCTGGAACGAGGATTTACCTCGATCACATAAACCTCATCCTGATATACGATAAACTGAATATTGATCAGTCCGATTACATGCAGGGAACGTGCCAGCTTGCCGGTGTAATCGACCAGAACTCGCTTGATCTTCTCTGAGATCGTCTGTGCCGGATATACGGAGATACTGTCTCCGGAATGGATACCGGCTCTCTCGATATGCTCCATGATACCCGGGATCAAAATGTCCTCGCCATCGCATACCGCATCGACCTCAATTTCCTTACCCATCAGGTACTTATCGATCAGGATCGGATGCTCCTGATGATAACGGTTGATAACCGCCATAAACTCTACGATATCCTGATCGCGTACTGCGATCTGCATACCCTGCCCTCCAAGCACATAGGACGGACGGATCAGCACCGGATAACCAAGCTCATTGGCAACCTTTAACGCTTCCTCTGTCGTAAATACCGTATCACCCTTTGCTCTCGGAATACAGCACTGCTCCAGGATCTCGTCGAACAGCTCGCGATCCTCTGCAGCATCTACATTCTCTGCGCTTGTTCCAAGGATCTTAACACCCATCTTGATCAGGGATTCTGTCAGATTGATGGCAGTCTGTCCACCAAACTGTACAACGGCTCCGTCCGGCTTCTCCAGACGAACAATATTTTCTACATCCTCCGGTGTCAGCGGCTCGAAATACAGCTTATCTGCAATATCAAAGTCGGTGCTGACAGTCTCCGGGTTGTTATTTACAATAATGGTCTCATAGCCCTCCTGCTTCAGCGCCCATACGCTGTGAACAGAACAGTAATCGAACTCGATACCCTGACCGATACGGATCGGGCCGGAACCAAGTACCATGATCTTCTTGTGGTCTCTTGTCTCCTCAACCTCGTTGCTTCCATCAAAGCAGCCATAATAATACGGTGTCTCAGATGCAAACTCGGCCGCACAGGTATCAACCATCTTAAATGCTGCGGTAATGCCATACTCATAACGGAGCTGCTTGACCTCTTCCTCGGTCTTTCCGGTCCAGCGTGCGATCACGTTGTCCGGGAACTCCATTCTCTTCGCTTCCTTCATGAGTTCCTTGTCGATATTGCCGCCACATGCCTTGAGCTTCTTCTCCATCTCAACAAGGATCGCAAGCTTATCAATGAACCACTTGTCAATCTTTGTAATCTCATGGATCTTGTCGTAGGATGCGAGACCACGACGGAGAATCTCAGCAATCAGATAGATACGGCGGTCATCCACGATATCCAGCTTCTCAAGTACATCCTCATCGGACATGCCATCATAATCACCGGTCTCCAGACAGTCTACATGCTGTGCCAGAGAACGGATCGCTTTCATCAGACCACCCTCGAAGTTTGTACATATACTCATAACCTCACCGGTTGCCTTCATCTGTGTAGTCAGTGTACGCTTCGCATTGATAAACTTATCAAACGGAAGTCTCGGAATCTTTACAACACAGTAGTCCAATGCCGGCTCAAAGCTTGCGTAAGTCTTTCCGGTAACGGCATTCGGGATCTCATCCAGAGTATAGCCAAGCGCGATCTTCGCTGCCACCTTGGCGATCGGATAACCGGTTGCCTTTGATGCCAGTGCGGAGGAACGGCTTACACGAGGGTTTACCTCGATGACACAATATTCAAAGGATGTCGGATGAAGCGCAAACTGTACGTTACATCCACCTGTCACACCAAGCTCGCTGATGATCTTGAGTGCGGAGGTACGAAGCATCTGATACTCCTTGTCAGACAGTGTCTGTGAAGGAGCCACAACGATACTGTCTCCGGTATGTACACCTACCGGATCAAGGTTTTCCATGTTACATACGGTAATGCAGTTGCCGTTACTGTCACGCATTACCTCATACTCAATCTCCTTCCAGCCGGCGATACATCTCTCAACCAGAACCTGACCGACACGGGAAAGACGAAGTCCGTTGGAAAGGATTTCCTCAAGCTCCTCCTGGTTATGCGCGATTCCACCGCCGGAACCACCAAGTGTATATGCTGGTCTGAGCACAACCGGATAACCGATCTTATCCGCAAATGCCACACCATCTTCAATATTCTCTACAAGCTCGGAAGGCGCACATGGCTCACCGATGCGCTCCATCAGATCCTTAAACTCCTGACGTCCCTCTGCGTTACGGATCGTCTCTGCTGTTGTTCCGAGAAGCTTTACATTATGACTGTCCAGAAAGCCGGATTCTGCGAGTTCCATACCAAGATTCAGACCAGCCTGTCCACCCATGTTTGGAAGCAGACTGTCCGGCTTTTCTACCTCAATAATATGCTGAAGCACCTCAACGGTCAGCGGCTCAATATAAACCTTATCGGCGATGTCCTTATCGGTCATGATCGTTGCAGGATTGGAATTGACAAGGATAACCTCCATTCCCTCTTCCTTCAGAGAACGGCATGCCTGTGTTCCCGCATAGTCAAACTCGGCCGCCTGTCCGATAACGATCGGACCGGAACCAATTACTAATACACGTTTAATTCCCTCTAATTTTGGCATTACTGATTACCTCCCATCATTTTGATAAATTCCTCAAACAGCACTTCTGAATCCTTTGGCCCTGCATTTGCCTCCGGGTGGAACTGTACGGTTTTAACCGGCTTTCCGATATATTCAAGCCCCTCAATAGTCTTATCGTTTACATTGACAAACCAAGGCTTTGCCTTTGTCTCATCAAGTGATTCGCCATCCACAACATATCCGTGGTTCTGGGAAGAAATATATACTCTTCTTGTATGCAGATCCATAACCGGATGGTTCGCACCACGGTGACCGTATTTCATCTTGTATGTCTTAAAGCCATGTGCCAATGCCATAAGCTGATGTCCCAGACAGATTGCAAAGATCGGAATGCTTGATTCTGACAGCTTCTTAATCTGCTCAATGATTTCCACACACTCTGCCGGATCTCCCGGTCCGTTGGTGATCATGATACCATCCGGCTTTGCAGCGATCACATCATCTGCATTGAAATCACATGGATACACATCAACCTCACAGCCTCTGTTTAACAGGCAGCGGATGATGTTATTCTTTGTTCCGACATCAATCACTGCAACCTTAAACTTTGTCTCGGTCTTTTCAGAACCAAGATCACCCGGCTTGAAGGACTCCTTCTCACTTCGTGAAACCTTCTTCACAACACCTGTTACGGTATATTCCTTCAGCTTCGGAAGAATCTCATCCAGATTGTAATTCTCATTGGTTGTGATCATTCCGTTCATGGTTCCTTTCTCACGAAGGATCTTCGTAAGGGCTCTAGTATCAATACCGTAGATGCCCGGAATGTCCTGATCCTCCAGGAACTTCTGTAAGGTATCTTCACATCGGAAATTGCTTGGCATACGGGAAATTTCTCTGGTGATAAAACCGTCCGGCCATCCCTTTCGCGACTCCATGTCTGCATAGGCAACACCGTAATTACCGATCAACGGATATGTCATCGTTACCGCCTGTCCCGCATAACTCGGATCAGTCAGAACCTCAAGATATCCGGTCATTGACGTATTAAATACGATCTCACTGATCACTTCTTTTTGCGAGCCAACACTCTTGCCCTCAAATACTGTTCCATCCTCTAAAATAAGAAACGCTTTCATCTAAATTTCCCATTCCTTTCCATTTAGTTCTAGTATCATTTCAGCAGTTTCAACTAAATTTATCGCACTGTCCATGCTTATTTTTTGTATGTATCTATGTGCTTCCTCCTCTGTCATCTGGTTTCTCTCCATCAACAGCTCTTTTGCTTTCTGAATTATTCTTTTCTCACCTTCTGACCGTACCTTCGGCTTGTTCTTCTGCTTTTTCTTCCAGCGCCGGTACTGCACCATCATCATGTTCAGGGTGTCAAGCAGATCCTGTACCTTTAGCGGCATTGGCAGCGACACAATCTCACTGATATCGCTGTCCTCCAGCTTTGCCGGCGATGCCATCAGAAGCATTTGAAATCCTTTCGGCAGATAATCAAGTATCTCTGAGAAATGCATATCGCTGAAGCGATAGCCACAGATCACTACACCGCCATCCAATTCGTTTACCGCGCCGACAACCTGTGCACCATTATCGCATACCAGACTGACATCATACCCGTTTCGAAGCAGAAGTTTTTTAAGATTTTTTGCATCGTCCAGCTTTGGAAATGCAATGATGATATCTGCCATAAAAACCTCCCGTGTATCGGTTACTTATCAGCGGTACTGCTTATACTGTTCCAAGATAACGCTCCGTCTCCCAGTGTGTTACCTGCCTGCAGTATTCTTCCCATTCTGCATCCTTTGTAGAGATCAGATAATTCGATACATGTGCTCCCAGCACCTCCCGCAGGAACTCATCATTTTCAAAACGCTTCACAGCTTCATAAAGCGTCCTTGGAAGTCTCTCACGCTCAGCAAGCTCTTCCGTTGACATTTTGTCCATGCATACCGGCGGCTCAAGCTGCTTACGGACACCATCCATTCCTGCCGCCAGACAAGCCGCGATCACCAGATATGGATTCGCCGCACCGTCCGGATTGCGAAGAACGATCCTTCCGCCATCTCCACCAACCGATGTCAGACGGATCAGAGGGCTGGAATTATGTACAGACCAACTCACCCTGAGCGGTGCAAGAAATCCCGGAACCAGACGCTTGTAGGAGTTTACCAGCGGATTGGTTACCAGAGACATATCTGCAATATGCTCAAGCATGCCCGCCATAAAGGCATATCCTTCCTTGCTCACACCGGCTGAGTCCGATACATCCGTAAAGATATTCTGACCGTTCTTTGATAAAGAAAATGTATAATGTGCTCCGGAGCCCTTTGAATCCTTCTTCGGCTTCGGCATAAATGTCGCATGCAGTCCGTGACGCTTTGCTACGGTCCGGATAACCAGACGGGATGTCATAATGTTGTCTGCCATCGCAAGCGCATTGGTGTATGACATGTCAAGCACATGCTGTGCCGCCTCGTCGGAATGATAGGAGGACTCGGTTGAAATCCCCATATCTGCAAGATATAAGACCATGTCACGTCTTGCATTCTCACCGCAGTCCGCAGGCCCAACATCAAAATAGCCGCCCTTCTCGCTGGAATTATGGGTCGGCTCTCCGTTTTCGCCAAGGTCAAACAAGAAAAATTCATTCTTAAGGGCAACATCAAAATCGAACCCCATCTCCTTTGCCTGCGCAATTGTTCTTTTTAAAATGTAACGGCTGTCGCCGTCAAAAGGTGTTCCATCCGGTTTCACGATATCACAGATAAAACGAGCTACTTTGCCATGCTGTGGACGCCATGGAAAAATAACAAATGTATCTAAATCAGGAATTAAGAATAACTCCTCCATATCGCCATCAAAGCCATCAACCGCCGCACAGTCAAACTGACATCTGCCGTCTAAGATCTTATCAATCTGATCAACGGTCGTCGCCATGTTTTTAAGATTGCCGGCAATATCCGTAAACTGAAGACGGATAAATTCGATATCTTCCTCTTCGATCATGTCCAATATGTCGTCTCTGGTATAATTTGCCACGCTGCATCCTCCTATTCGCCATGATAATTCATCGTTCATATTGTATCAACGCACTTCTCCTTATTATATATCGTATAGAGTGGGATGTCAAAGACTATTTTAGCTTTTAACTTGTTTTTGCTTGTTTCATCTGTTTTTCAACAAAAATAGGGAACTTTCGCACCGACTTATTGGATGTGAAAGCTCCCTGTATCAATTATATGTTTACTTGCTAAAACTTCCCATACCTCAAATTGATGTATGCCCATAATATTTCTTATGTCCGGAAAATAAAATATCAATTTTGCCTGAGAAATCACTTAATCCGTGAACTATGACTAAAAAATTGACGCAGATCAGTAGGATTTCCGAAAAATCTTTGCTTTGCAATGCTTTGATAAATACGCATCCGCACGACTGAGCCCCATAGGTGGGCTCAGCTGTTTCGGACGGCACGCTCCCGCTACCACTGCACCACGCAGCGGTACATAACGCCCCGGATATTCAATGGAGTATCTATATCATTTGCAAAATCCAGGGCGTAAGTGACAAGACAATTTTTTAGTCATAGCTCACGGATTTTTAATATATTGGCAGGCAAAATATGATTTCTAAATAACCGGACATAAGAAATATTATGG
>NZ_DBLXSO010000038.1:0-21612 GCF_057878315.1 Jutongia sp.
TTGCTTCATGCTCTCTGCAAGCTTCTGCAGTACACCATCACCCGCCGCATGTCCATACACATCATTAACAAGCTTGAAATCATCAATATCAAGCATCGCCATAACACAGTGCTTTTGCGGGTTCTGCCTCATATATTGCTCAACCTGATCATCAAAGCCGAGCCTGTTGTAGATACCGGTCAGTGTGTCAGTCACAGCAAGTCTCTTGAAATTCTTCCTGTTTTCATTGATGAAAATCAATGCTGCTATAAGCCCAGTCAAAAGCAGGACTATAATTACACCTCCAATAAACATGTATATCAGGTAGTTATTATTGTAAAACCCACTCTTGGGTAAAATCTCAAGCCTCCACTTGTCTCCATACACGTCAAAGTCATATATCACCGGATCGTTCAACTCTTTCTTTGAACCATAAACCCACTCATACATATCATCCCACGGCGAAGCACACTTCTGCAGACTGTACTTATATCCAAAATTGGAAAGAGCCTTTACAGAATCAGAAAAAATTTCCGGAACCTTCAGTATAACAATTGTGAAGCCCCAAAAGCTCTTCTGACCATTTTCATCCTCCAAATAAACCGGATTGCGCACTGCTATACCATATCTGCCCTGCTTCAGCTCAAATGGTCCCTGCGTAATTACAGTGTCATTATCCCTCGCATAGCGCGAAATCTCTCCCCTGTCACTATCATTTATCAGATCTATCTTGCCGGATTCATTCCCCTCCTCTGGATATATTTCAGTCACAACTCCATTCGGTGCTATCTGTATACTCTGAATCGAATCGTCCATCATATTTGCTGCAATATCATAAAACTTATTTATATTTCCATCACCACTTATGACAACCTGCTTTAAGGTATCGGTAACATCTATTCCCTCCATAAGCTCGCCATTTATACGCTCTGCATATGTCATCGCATTGAGCTTCGCTTTTGTCCTGTTCTGCTGCTCCTGACCCTTACCGACTGCATATGTCGTACCGATTAACGCGCACATGCCCAATATAAATACCACTGCCGGAACAATGAATCTCTTTTTTAGCTTTTTCATTTGTATCACTTCCTAAAATCAATGCCTATATGTTCCATATGATTTTAATATTATAGCTCAACGATAAGAAAATGTCTATGAAGTTGCATAAATTTCTAACACTTCAAACCCATAAGCAAAACTAAAAGAAGCCTCACTCATTATTGAATGAAGTCTCTGCTTTTATGATATTCCTGTTAGGGTAAATATAAAGTTTGATAAACCTATTTATTCGGCTGGAATATGACAGTAATTCAGACTATGATAGTGGGATTGTATCAGCCGATGGAGATCATCTGCGTTCCAAAAAGAAAAATCAGAATGATACGCCAATCAAAATTATCAATTTGAACCCGATACAGATGCCCCATGTAGATATCAATGAACGGTGTGATCTGGTGGTATGTTCGATCTGCAGGGATGAATATGAGGGATTGATTCTTTTATAGCAGATGTGTTTCTGAATATGAAAGAGTGTTTTGGAAAACTTGAACCAACTTCGTGAGGCGGCAACAGAGAAAGTTTTGCAACGAATATAAAACACACCAAATCGCCCCGGCTGCATAGTCATAGTAGGAGAAGACTTCTTATTATATGATGCAGTGGTCAAATATTTGTCCCGGCATCATTCTATCACAGTAAAGGGAGGATGACTATGGCAGTGGTAACATTGGATGCCGGTCACGGAGGCTATGACAATGGTGCTTCCTATCAGGGACGGAAAGAAAAGGATGATAATCTGAACCTGGCACTGGCAGTCGGAAATATTTTGCAGAACGAGGGAGTGGACGTCAGATACACAAGGACCGAGGATGTCTATCAGACTCCGCAGAGGAAGGCGGAGATCGCCAACGAAAACGATTCGGATCTGTTTATTTCGATCCATCGTAATTCCAGTCCGTCCCCGAATCAGTATTCAGGGATACAAACGCTTGTGTATGCAGACAGCGGTCCACGCCGCCTGCTGGCGCAGAATATTAACAGCGAGCTGGAAAAGGCGGGATTTACTAATCTTGGAATATCAGTGCGAAAGGATCTGCCGGTAATCCGTCAGTCCAATATGCCGGCGGGACTGGTTGAGGTTGGATTTATCAACACGGACAGGGACAATGCGCTTCTGGATGCTAAATTCCCTGAGGTGGCACAGGCGATTGCGGACGGCATCCTTGAAACGCTGCAGGAAGCCGGGAAGGATGTCCGGGCCACAGAGAAGGCAGAAAGCTACACGATCGAAACCGGGATGTTTGCACATGAAGAGAATGCTAAGAATCTGGCAGCGCTTCTGCAGGAGGACGGATTTGAGAGTTTTGTTGGGAAGAGAGGAGATTACTATGTCGTTTGCCAGGGAATATATCCGTCACTGACCGAGGTTCGCCGTGCCGAACAGATTTTGTACGAAAATGGCTATGAGACACGGATTGCACCGGTTGTGCAGTGAAATTCGTAAAAAAATGTGGAAAAATCGTAAAAAATACGCAAAACCCCTTGATTTTCCGAGGTTGTAGTGCTATTATCGTCATTGTGATACTGTAAATTATGAAGAGTGGACTGCGCGGTCCACTCTTTCGTTTTGGAACGAAGGCAGTAATTTATAAGAGTTTCATGGTTGCTGCTTCGTCAGTGGAAAAGAGGTTATGCATTTGACGAAACGTGAGGAGTATGAGGCACGGGCGGAGAAGATGCTGGAGCCATTGATGGAAGAGAACGGCTTTGAACTGGTTGACGTGGAATATGTCAAGGAAGCCGGTCAGTGGTATCTGCGTGCCTATGTGGACAAAGAGGGTGGTATTACCCTTGATGACTGCGAATTGGTGAATCGTGCATGGAGCGATATGATGGATAAGGATGATTTCATATCAGAGGCTTATGTGCTGGAGGTCAGCTCGCCGGGTCTTGGAAGACAGCTCAAGAAGGACAAAGATTTCAAACGCAGTATAGGCGAAGAGGTGGATGTTCATTTTTATCAGGGCAGAAAGCTTCCGGTGGGGAGAAACGGCAAAGAAGTGTCGGTGAAAGAGCTTACAGGAGTTCTTCTTGCATACACACCGGATACGATCACTGTTGAGACTGAGTTTTCACCTGAATATGAGATTATGAGAAAAGAGATTTCGTCGGTGAAGCTAACCATTAATTTTTAGTGAATACAAGTTCAGGAAGCTTATATTTAGGAGGAGATAAAAATGGCTGCAAGAAAGAGTAAATCAACAAAGTCAGACCGCACAGAGCTTATTGAAGCATTGGAGGCGATCGAAAAGGAGAAACAGATCAGTAAGGACATCATTCTCGAGGCGATTGAGAATTCGCTGGTGGCTGCCTGCAAGAATCAGTTTGAGAGCAAGGCGGACAATATCCGTGTTTCTATCAACCGTGATACCGGAGAGATCAAGGTATTTGCGGATTATGAGGTTGTAGAGGATGATCTGGTAGAGGATCCGACTGCACAGATCGGATTGACTGAGGCAACCCTGAAATATGGCAAGGTTGAGCTGGGTGATACCGTATCTACCGAGGTGATCCCAAAGAACTTCGGCAGAATCGCTGCACAGAAGGCAAAGCAGGTTGTTGTTCAGAAGATCCGCGAGGAGGAGAGAAAGGTGCTGTATACACAGTATCTTGAGAAAGAGCGTGAGGTTATCACCGGTATTGTTCAGCGTTACAGTGGTAATAATGTCTGTATTAACCTCGGTAAGGTTGATGCAATCCTGATGGAAAGCGAGCAGGTGCATGGCGAGCATTTCAAACCGACAGAGCACATTAAGCTTTATGTTGTGGAGGTAAAGGATACGACAAAGGGACCTCGTATTACTGTTTCCAGAACACATCCGGAGTTTGTAAAGCGTCTGTTTGAGGAAGAGGTAACAGAGCTTCAGGATGGCATAGTGGAGATCAAGAGCATTGCAAGAGAGGCAGGTTCCAGAACAAAGATCGCTGTTTATACAGAGGATCCAAATGTTGATCCGGTCGGCGCATGCGTTGGTATCAATGGTGATCGTGTCAATGCAATCGTTGACGAGCTGCGCGGCGAGAAGATTGATATCATTACATGGAGTGATGATCCGGCAGTGCTGATCGAGAATGCACTCAGCCCGGCAAAGGTTATTTCCGTTACTGCGGATGAGGAAGAGAAAACAGCCAGAGTAATCGTTCCTGAGAATCAGCTCTCTCTGGCAATCGGTAAGGAAGGTCAGAACGCACGTCTTGCTGCAAAACTGACAGGATA
This sequence comes from Jutongia sp., assembly GCF_057878315.1. NCBI lineage: Bacteria > Bacillati > Bacillota > Clostridia > Lachnospirales > Lachnospiraceae > Jutongia > Jutongia sp. The sequence continues at coordinate 4,256 of NZ_DBLXSO010000038.1, forward strand.
CAAGATCGATATTAAGCAGGAATAATCAGAAAAGGATGTGAGCATATGGGAGAGAAAAGCAGTGTCCGTCCACGAAAGGTTCCGCTGCGTCAATGCACCGGATGTGGTGAGAGAAAAGAGAAAAAAGAACTGGTACGCATCATTAAGACGCCGGAGGATACGATTGTGATCGACCTGACAGGCAAGAAAAACGGACGTGGTGCATATATATGTAATTCTACGGAATGCCTTCGCAAGGCGCGCAGACGGAAATCACTGGAACGCTCCCTGAAAACGGTTATTCCCGATGAAATATATAAGGAACTGGAAAAGGAGATGGATAACATTGCAGAATGACAGAGTTTTGAATCTGATCGGGCTGGCACAGAAAGCCGGAAAGGTTGTGAGCGGAGAGTTCATGACAGAGAAGGCGGTAAAGACCGGAGAGGCTGCACTGGTTATCCTGGCGGAGGATGCTTCGGAAAATACACAAAAGAAATTCCGAAACATGTGTGAGTTTTATCAGGTGCCACTTCGCATCCATGCTGCAAAAGATTATCTTGGGCATGCAATGGGAAAAGAACTTAGAGCATCATTAGCAGTCGTAGATAATGGTTTTGCACAGGCAATTATGAAGAAAATGGATTAGGAGGTCGTAGTAATATATGGCAAAGATGAAGATATATGAGATTTCAAGAAGTCTGCAGGGAGCATTCCCGGATCTGAAGAGCAAGGATCTGATCAAACTGTTACAGGAGAACGGATTTCAGGTAAAGAGTGCTCAGAGCAGTATTGAAGATGATGCGATCAGCTTTCTTCTGAATAAGTTTAAGGGATCTGCCAAGAAGGCTGAGCCTGTAAAGGAAACAGAGGAAGTCGTAAAGACGGAAAGTGCTCCAAAGAAGGAAGTCAAAGAAAAGGCAGAGCCGAAGAAAAAGGAAGAGGCTAAGACCGAAGAGAAGAAGGAACAGACGAAGAAGACTGTGGAGGAAACACCGGTGAAGGAAAAGACAGCAGAGAAAGAGACCGAGAAGAAGGAAGAGAAACCGGAACCAGTAAAGAAGGAAGAAGAGAAGAAGGAAGAGCCAAAGAAAGAGGAAAAGGCTCCGGCAGCACAGAAGGCACCGGAGAAGAAGCCGGTCTCTGAGAATCGTCCTGAGCAGAATAACCGCCGTGACAACCGTAACGGACAGGGTGGAAGAGATAACCGCGACAATCGTGACCGTCGTGACGGTGGACGCCGTGACAATCGTGATAATCGTAACGGACAGGGCGGAAGAGACAACCGTGGCGATAACCGTAACCGTGGAAACGGACAGGGTGGCTACAACCGTGACAACCGTAACGGACAGGGCGGAAGAGATAACCGCGGAGACAACCGTAACCGTGGAAACGGACAGGGCGGTTACAACCGCGACAATCGTAACGGCCAGAACAGAGATAACCGTGGCGGCCAGAACGGTGGACGCCGCGATGGCGGACGTGGTGGCAATTCCTTCTCCGGAATTGATGCAGTGAAGCCTGAGGTTAAGCAGTCCAGAGCACAGAGAGCTAAGAATGACTCAAGAAGTGCAAAGCAGAGACATGGCAGAGACCGTGACAGAGAAGAGCCGGAGTACAATCCACTTTACGGACCGGGCGGAAGAAAGACCAAGAAGAAGGATCCGAACCGTAAGGGTGCATTTATTAAGCCGGAGCCGGTTGTAAAACCGGAGGAGCCGGAGGATGGCATCAGAAATATCATTCTGCCGGAGAAGATGACGATCAAGGAGCTGGCTGATATCATGAAGGTGCAGGCATCTACCGTGATCAAGAATCTTTTCATGCGTGGTGAGGTTGTAACGCTGAACCATCAGATCACTTATGAAGAGGCGGAAGAGATCGCACTGGAGTACAACTGCATCGCTGAGATGGAGGAGAAGGTCGATCTTGTTGCAGAGCTTCTGAAGGAGGATGAAGAGGATGAATCCTTAATGAAGAAGAGACCGCCTGTAGTCTGCGTTATGGGTCACGTTGACCATGGTAAAACTTCTCTTCTGGATGCGATCCGTGAGACAAACGTTACCTCCCGTGAGGCAGGTGGAATCACACAGCACATTGGTGCATATGTCACAGAGATCAATGGTGAGAAGATCACCTTCTTAGATACACCGGGACATGAGGCATTTACCTCCATGCGTATGCGAGGTGCACAGGCAACGGATATCGCAATCCTCGTTGTCGCAGCGGACGATGGTGTTATGCCACAGACTGTAGAGGCAATCAACCATGCGAAGGCAGCAGGTGTACAGATTATCGTTGCTGTCAATAAGATCGATAAGCCAAGTGCCAATGTTGAGCGTGTAAAACAGGAGTTAGTGGAGTATGAGCTCATCGCTGAGGACTGGGGTGGAGATACGGTATTCGTTCCGGTATCCGCACATACCGGCGAGGGTATCGATCAGCTTCTTGAGATGATCATCCTGACCGCAGAGGTTGAGGAGTTAAAGGCTAATCCGGATCGTCTGGCAAGAGGTGTTGTTATCGAGGCGAAGTTAGACAAGGGACGTGGTCCTGTAGCTACGATTCTGGTACAGAAGGGTACACTTCATGTCGGTGACAATATCGCTGTCGGAGCTGCTTACGGTAAGATCCGTGCTATGATGGATGACCGTGGAAGACGCGTAAAGGAAGCACTTCCTTCTACACCTGTTGAGATCCTTGGTCTTCATGATGTGCCGGATGCCGGTGAGATCTTTATGGCAACCGAGAATGATAAGGAAGCACGTAATATCGCTGAGACTTATGTGGCTCAGGGAAGAGAGAAGCTGCTTGATGATACAAAGGCAAAACTGACTCTGGATGGATTATTCTCCCAGATTCAGGCAGGTAATATTAAGGAACTCAACATTATCGTTAAAGCTGATGTACAGGGTTCTGTTGAGGCTGTGAAGCAGAGTCTTCTCAAGCTTACCAATGAAGAGGTGGCAGTCCGCGTGATCCATGCCGGTGTTGGTGCGATCAACGAGTCTGATGTCAGCCTGGCAAGTGCATCCAATGCGATCATTATCGGATTTAATGTTCGACCGGATAACACTGCAAAGGACATTGCAGACCGCGAGAAGGTTGACGTTCGTCTGTACCGCGTTATTTACGATGCGATCGAGGATGTTGAGGCGGCAATGAAGGGTATGCTTGATCCGGAATACGAAGAGAAGGTGATCGCTCATCTCGAGGTTCGTCAGACCTTCAAGGCATCCGGTGTCGGAACGATTGCCGGAAGTTATGTTCTGGATGGTAAGATTGAGCGTGGAAGCAAGATCCGTATCAGCCGTGAAGGCGAACTCGTATTTGAGGGCGAGATGGCATCCCTGAAGCGTTTCAAGGATGATGTGAAGGAAGTTGCAGCCGGATATGAGTGTGGTATCGTGGCACAGGATTTCAATGATATCCATGAGGGTGACCAGATCGAGGCTTATATTATGGTTGAGATTCCTAGATAGGAAGCAATGGGAAATGAGGAATAGCTATGAAAAAAAACAGTATTAAATACTCCCGCATGAATGGGGAGGTTCAGAGAGTTCTGAGCAAGATCATTGCACAGGATATTAAAGATCCACGGATTCATCCGATGACTTCGGTTGTCTCTGTGGAGGTAACTCCGGATCTGAAGTTTGCAAAGGTATTCGTCAGTGTACTTGGCAACGACGAGGATCGTGAAAAGACACACAAGGGTCTTTTGAGCGCAGCCTCTCATATCCGTACACAGCTTGCAAAGCAGTTAAATCTGCGCAATACGCCGGAGCTTACGTTCGTGATGGATGATTCGATTGAGTATGGAATCAATATGTCGAAACGTATTGATGAACTGAAGAAAGAGGAAGAAGAGAAATAAAGAGCAGGAAGGCGGTTAGAGGATGACAGGATTAAGAGAGCTTGCACAGGGAGCGAAGACCATATTTATCGCAGGACATTTAAGACCGGATGGCGATTGTGTCGGCGCAGCCGTGGCATCTTACCGATATCTGAAGAAATTATATCCGGACGCTGCTATTCATGCGTATGTGGAAAAGGTTCCGGAGGTATTTGACTTTCTGGATCCGGATCACACGATATTTGTGCAGGAGCTTCCGAAGGAGCCGGTGGATCTGTTCCTGGTGCTGGACAGCAGTTCGAAGGATCGTCTGGGAGAGGCGCAGGCGGTGTTTGACACTGCAAAGCAGACAGCATGTGTTGACCATCATGTGAGCAATCTTGGCTATGCGAAGGATAATTTCGTCAAGCCGGGCTGCAGCTCAGCCTGTGAGGTGCTTTATGGTCTGATGGAAGAGGAGCTGATCGACGAGAAGATCGCAGAGGCACTCTATATTGGAATTATTATGGATACCGGTGTGTTCCGTTATTCCAGCACCACCCCAAAAACAATGGAGATTGCCGGAAGTCTGATGGAAAAGGGCATTCCGTTCTGGAAATATATAGACGAATGCTTTTACCAGAGAACCTATACACAGACACAGCTTCTTGGAAGAACACTTCTTACAAGCATGCGTTTGATGGATGGAAAGGTGATCGTTGCCACAGTTACCCGGAGGATGCTGGAATTTTACGGCGCACAGACAGAGGACATCGAAGGAATTATTGACCAGCTTCGTGTGACAAAGGGGGTTGAGGTGGCACTTCTGCTCCATGAGATTGGTGATCAGGAGTACAAGGTCAGCATGCGTTCCAATACCACGATCGATGTCAGCAGGATTGCTGTCTATTTCGGCGGTGGCGGTCATGTGAAGGCGGCAGGCTGTACGATGCGCGGCTCTTTGCATGATGTAGTCAATAATATTACGGAGCATATTGAGTTTCAGATGTAGCGTCTCATATAGGAGAGAGTGTGATGGATGGCATAATCAATGTTTATAAAGAGAAGGGCTTTACCTCCCATGATGTGGTGGCAAAGCTGCGGGGAATCCTGCATCAGAAAAAGATCGGTCATACGGGTACACTTGATCCGGAAGCGGAGGGCGTTCTTCCGGTCTGTCTCGGGAAGGCGACAAAGGTATGCGATCTGCTTACGAACAAAGACAAAACATACCGTGCCGTGTGCCAGCTTGGCGTTTCAACGGATACACAGGACATGACGGGGGAGATTTTGCAGACAGCGGACTGCTCCGGGGTGACGAGGGAAGCTCTGCAGGAGGTTCTTTGTGGCTTTACAGGGAATCAGCTTCAGGTTCCGCCTATGTATTCGGCACTGAAGGTGAATGGAAAGAAGCTCTATGAGCTTGCAAGAGAGGGAAAGACGGTCGAGCGCAAGGCAAGGTCGATTATGATCTATGCATTGGAGCTGGTGGATTTTGTACCGGAGGAAGGCACATTTACCATAGATGTGACCTGCTCGAAGGGAACCTATATACGGACACTTTGCAACGACATCGGAGAAAAGCTTGGCTGCTTCGGTGCAATGAAGTCGCTGCTGCGGACAAGAGTCGGTGTTTTTGAACTGGAAAAAGCATTCACGCTGGCGCAGATTGAGCAGTTTATGGCGGAGAATGTGGTTGAGGCACATATCGTGCAGGTCGATGCGCTGTTTGCCGGATATCCCGCATATCAGATCCGGGATGAATTTGCAGCGAAGCTCGCCAATGGAAATCCGCTGCTACCTCGTTTTTTGCAGCCATATGACCCGGATTGGGAGAATCCTGTTATGATAAGGGAGCTTTCTGAAGGACAGGAATTTCTTGTCTATGATGAGACGGGGCGGTTTAAGGCGATGTACCGGAAGGGAGAAAAGGACCTTCGGGTGCGGAAGATGTTTTAGCGGCGAAAGGGACAAGGACAATGGAAATCATAAATGGTCTTGACTTTAAAATAGAAAACAGTGCGGTGTCTCTGGGGAAATTCGATGGTTTTCACCGGGGGCATCGCCTTTTGCTGAACAGGATCCTAGAGCAGAAGGACATGCATGCAACGATCTTTACCTTTGACGGAATATGGAAGGGACCGCAGATCTATGTGGAGCAGGAGAAACGGGATCTGCTGCAGAGACTTGGCGTTGAGCGGGAGGTGCTTTTCCCGTTTCGTGAGGAAACAAAGTCGATGACTCCGGAAGCATTTATTCAGGAGATTCTGGTGGAACGTATGGATGCAAAGTTGATCTGCGTTGGCGAAGACTTTCGTTTTGGCTGTGGACGCCGTGGAAATGTAGAAATGCTTGACGAATATGCATCAAAATATGGCTACGAGCTCTGCGTGTTTCCGAAAATCTGTGAGGATGGCGAAGTGATCAGCAGCACAAGGATCCGCAGAGAGCTTGCCGAAGGGAAAATCGAGACAGCCAACCGGCTGCTTGGAGATCCGTATTTTGTGAGCGGAGAAGTTGTTCATGGCAACGCACTTGGAAGAACGATCGGCATGCCGACTGCGAACCTTGTGCCGGGATCGCAGAAGCTTCTTCCGGTTTATGGCGTTTATGCCAGCAGAGTGGAAGTCGATGGGAAGATCTATGCCGGAGTGACGAATGTTGGTGTAAAGCCGACTGTTGGTGCCAGTCAGGCAAATGTAGAAACGACACTGCTTCATTTTGACGGGGATCTCTACGGCAAACAGATGAAAGTATATTTTCTGTATTTCCTGCGTCCGGAGCAGAGGTTTGAGAGTCTGGATGCGCTGAAGGCACAGATGGCTTATGATAAGAAACGGGCAGAGGAACTGCTCTGATCGAAGATATGGGTGTCCACCATGAGGTGGACACCTTTTTTGATCTCGTCCTCGGTGAGGGCAGAGTAACCAAGCAGGATTGCCTGCTGACGGAGCTTTTCCGGGTGCTGTGGCAGATAATGACTTTCGATGCCGTACAGACGAATGCCCTGCGCGGCGGCATTTTTGATCAGAGACTGCTCATTGATGTGCTCCGGCAGGAAGATCGTGATATGCATGCCGGCGTGTTCGCCCTGAAGCGTCAGTCCATACCGGTCGATCAGCGGCTGCATGCATTCGAGAATGAGATCATGTTTGCTGCGGTAAATCTTTCGCATGCGGTTGACATGCTTTTCAAAATATCCTTCGCACAGGAAATGCGTGAGGATTGCCTGATCCACGCGGGAGACAGTGCAGGAATAATGTCCGCAGATCTGTTCGTACCGTTTCAGAAGTTCCGGTGGAAGGATCATGTAGCCGACACGGATCGCAGGAGCGATCGCTTTGGAAAAGGTACCAATATAAATAACACGGTTCTCGTCATCCATTCCCTGAAGGGCAGGAATCGGCTTGCCGCGGTAACGGAATTCACTGTCGTGGTCATCTTCAATAATGTAACGGTCCGCAGAAGCTTTTGCCCAGGTAAGAAGCTCGACACGCCGGCCGTATGGCATGACTGTGCCAAGCGGAAACTGATGGGATGGTGTGACATAGACGATGGAACTTTCCGGTGCAATTGACGATGTGCTGAGCCCGCTTTTATCCATAGTTCCCGGAGTGACGGTCAGCCCGTTGTTGTGAAAGATATGCGCTGCCTGCGTGTAGCCGGGCGACTCCAGTGTGATATTATTCATAGAGGAGGACTGAAATACAAGGGAAAGCATCTGCAGCAGATAATCCACACCGGCCCCCACGATGACTTGATCCGGTGTGCAGGTTACCTGTCTTGACATGCGTACATAACTGCAGATTGCACTGCGCAGTGCCTGATCTCCGCGGTTGTCGCCAAGAAGGAAAAGAGAATGGTCGTCCATTAATACCTGTCTGGAGAGACGGCGCCAGACAGAAAACGGAAAATGACTGATATCGATCGAGTAGGGGTCAAAGTCGTAGAGAAAAGCCGGTTTGTCCGGTGTTTCGGATGCACCGGCTGTGTCTGTGCTTCCGGTAGTGTTCTCCGGCACCGGGATGGCTGGCTTTGTGCGGTAATCGACAGGAGTGAGCGCACACACATAAAATCCGCTCTTGGGAGCGGCATCAATATAGCCCTCCGACTGAAGCTGGTAATATGCGGTATCCACCGTATTTCTGCTGACGCCGAGATTGCCTGCCATGCTGCGCGTGGAGGGCAGTTTTGTGGAATCTGTCAGTTCGCCGGTCAGGATCTGTTCACGAATCTGTTCGTAGATCTGATTATATAATGGTTTGCCGGATCGTTGATCCAAATGAATTGACAGCATATTGATTCCTCCTGAAATGTTCTTATGCATCGAATGGTATCATATTTTAAGGGGGGACGCAAATTGAAATGAACACTGTGTAAAAAAAATGTAAAAAATGTAAAATCTGCTTGTATCTTTTGTAAGAATCGTTTAACATAGTTAAGGGAAAAATGATAAATAGTATAATAACGTGTGCAGGTCAAAAACAGAATCCATGACCGGGGAGATTGCACAGAGAGAGAGGTCAAAAGATGAGTGCAGAGTATTCTACAGCGATATTGAATGTAATTGCCGGACTCGGCATGTTCCTTTACGGAATGAAACTGATGGGTGATGGTCTTCAAAAGGTTGCCGGCGACAAGATGCGTGGTATCCTGGAGACATTGACAAAGACGAGATTTTCTGCGTTGATCGTCGGTATTATATTTACCGGTATCATCCAGTCATCCAATGCGGCCACTGTTATGGTCGTCAGCTTTGTAAATGCGGGTCTGATGAATCTGTCTCAGGCAATCGGTGTGATCTTCGGTGCCAATATCGGTACAACGGTGACAGGACAGCTTTTGTCGCTGGATATGTCCAAGTACGCTCCGGTGATCCTGCTTGTCGGTGTCATCATGGTCATGTTTATGCAGCACCCGATGGTCAAGAAGTTCGGTGAAGTTATTGTCGGCTTTGGTATTTTATTTATTGGTATGGGAACGATGTCCTCTGCAGTGGGAACCATAAAGGATGCACCTCTTGTGACATCAACACTTGGTCAGCTTTCCAATCCGTTTTTATGTGTGTTCTTTGGATTTGCCGTGACGTCAATCCTGCAGAGCTCATCCGCGACGGTTGGTATTCTGATCGCATTATGCGGACAGGGCGTTGTCGATATTCATCATGTATTTTTCATGATCCTTGGCTGTAATATCGGTGCCTGTATTTCTGCAGTGCTTACCAGTCTTTCCGGCAATAAGATGGCGAAACGGGCAGCGTGCCTGCATCTTTCCTTTAACGTGCTGGGATCTATATTGATGTTTATTGTGCTGATCTTAGGCAGCAATGGTGTAGAGCATCTGCTTCACATTATGACGGAGCATACCTGTACCCAGCCGGATCAGATGGTTAATGGCGTGAATGTATTCCTTCAGAGAGAGGTTGCCAATACGCATACGATGTTTAAGGTGGTTCAGGTTGCGGTATTCTTCTTTCTGTCACCGCTTCTGATCAAGCTGTCCTACATTCTGATTCCGGGCGAGGATCAGGAAGAGGAGGCGACAAGCACAGCACCGGAGCTTGCTTATATCGGCGGACACAATGTATATAACCCGACCACAGCCGTACCGACAGGAATCTGTGAGATCGTCCGCATGGGTAATATCGCACAGGAGAACATGGAAAAGGCAATGGATGCCCTGCTAAATAAAGATGAGAATCTGATCGCAGAGGTCTATCAGACGGAGATTACGATCGATTATCTGAATACAGAGATCACGGATTATCTGGTGCAGATCAATACATTGTCTCTGCCGGTGGCGGATCGTAAGATGTTAGGTGGACTGTTCCATGTAGTCAATGATATTGAGCGGATCGGAGATCACGCAGAGAATATCGCAGATTTTGCAAAGACCTGCATTGATCAGGAGCTTAGCTTTTCGGCAGATGCGGAGAAGGAACTGAAGGAGATGCTGAAAGACACCTGCGAGATCCTTTCTTTGGCACTCAATATGTTCAGCCACAACAGCGAGGAACATCTGCAGGAGATCCTTGATCTTGAGAATGAGATCGATGGCATGGAGCGTCAGCTTCAGAATAATCATATCGTGCGTCTGACCAGCGACAAGTGTCAGGCACATGCCGGCATGATCTTTACGGATGTCGTATCCGGTCTGGAGCGGATTGCCGATCACTCTACCAACATTGCATTTTCAATCCTGAAGGATGATCCGGAGGCGGATAAGAATCAGGAGCATATCGAGGAAGTGCTTGGATAGTTTCGTTTTGATCCGGTTATGCAATTTGTACTTAGGAAATGGCTTTGATGCCGGAAACAATGATTGACAGATACAAACCCTTAATTTATAATTATAAATTAGGGGTTTTTTCTTTATTCCAGTAAGGAAAAACAAAGCCGGCAAAGCTTTCGGGCGGTCGGTCATACAATTTGTGGATGCACACGGAAATGTGCAGAATGGAGGATAAACATGCAAAAGTATGGAGTAAATGAGCTTCGAAGAATGTATTTGAACTTTTTTGAAAGCAAGGATCATTTGGCGATGAAGAGCTTTTCGCTGGTTCCGCACAATGATAACAGCCTTTTGCTGATCAATGCGGGTATGGCACCACTCAAGCCATATTTCACGGGACAGGAGATTCCGCCGAAGCGTAGAGTAACAACCTGTCAGAAGTGTGTCCGTACAGGAGATATTGAGAATGTTGGTAAGACAGCACGTCATCTGACGTTTTTTGAGATGCTTGGTAACTTCTCCTTCGGAGATTATTTCAAGCATGAGGCGATCGCATGGTCATGGGAGTTTTTGACAAAGGTGATCGGTATGGAGCCGGAGAGATTATATCCGTCTATCTACGGTGAGGATGAAGAGGCATACGATATCTGGACAAAGGAGGTCGGTGTGCCGGGAGAGAAGATCACCAGATTCTACCGTGATGAGAACGGGGAATGTGATAACTTCTGGGAGCATGGTGCAGGTCCTTGTGGTCCGTGCTCTGAAATTTATTACGACAGAGGAGAGAAGTACGGCTGTGGCAAACCGGATTGTAAGGTTGGCTGCGACTGTGACCGTTTCATGGAGGTATGGAACAATGTATTTACCCAGTTTAACGGAGACGGACATGGCGGCTACGAGGAACTCCAGAATAAGAATATCGATACCGGAATGGGTCTGGAACGTCTCGCTGTTGTTGTACAGGATGTGGATTCTGTCTTTGATATTGACACCATGAAGGCAATCCGTGACCGCATCTGCGAGATGGCTCATACAGAGTATCAGAAGGACGATGAGAAGGATGTTTCCATCCGTCTGATCACCGATCATATCCGTTCTTCAACATTCCTGATCTCTGATGGTGTTATGCCGGGTAACGAAGGACGTGGTTATGTTCTCCGCCGTCTGATCCGCCGTGCAGCGCGTCATGGCAGAAAGCTCGACATCAAGGGAGCATTTCTGGCAGAGTTATCAAAGACCGTGATCAACGAGTCCAAGGACGGTTATCCGGAGTTAGAAGAGAAGAAAGAATTTATCTTAAATGTTCTGAATAAAGAGGAAGAGCAGTTTAATAAGACGATCGACCAGGGACTTGCTATTTTAAATGAGATGCAGGAGACAATGAAGGCTGAGGGCAAGACAGAGCTTTCCGGCGCAGATGCGTTCAAGCTGTATGATACCTACGGTTTCCCTCTTGACATCACGACAGAGATCCTTGAGGAGCAGGGCTGCACCGTAGATGAGGCCGGCTTTAAAGCATTTATGGAGGAGCAGAAGGACAAGGCACGTAAGGCTCGCAAAGAGACAAACTACATGGGTGCCGAGGAGACCGTATATCAGCAGATTGATCCGGCAATTACTTCTAAATTTGTCGGATATCATGATCTGGAGCATGATTCAAAGATCACAGTACTTACCACAGAGACAGAGCTTGTTGATGCACTTACAGATGGTCAGACAGGTACCGTGATCGTTGAGGAGACACCGTTCTATGCAACCATGGGTGGTCAGAAGGCAGATATAGGTACGATCACTGTCGGAGACAGCGAGTTTGTTGTTGAGGATACGGTTCACCTGCAGGGTGGCAAGATCGGTCATATCGGTAAGGTTACAAAGGGAATGATCAAGACCGGCGATACCGCGACATTAAAGGTTTGTCCGAAGAATCGTCTGGATACCGGAAAGAATCACAGTGCAACACATCTTCTTCAGAAGGCACTCCGTATGGTATTGGGCAATCATGTTGAGCAGAAGGGATCCTACGTGGATGCCGAGAGACTTCGTTTCGACTTCTCTCATTTCTCTGCAATGACACAGGAGGAGATTGAGAAGGTTGAGCAGATCGTCAATGATCAGATCTCTGCAAGTCTTGATGTTGTAACCGAGGAGATGACACTCGAAGAGGCAAAAGAGACCGGTGCGATGGCTCTTTTTGGTGAGAAGTACGGCGATAAGGTTCGCGTTGTCAAGATGGGTGATTTCAGTACAGAGCTCTGTGGTGGTACTCATGTAGCGAACACAAGCGTGATCGCATCCTTCAAGATTATTTCCGAGAGCGGTGTTGCAGCAGGTGTCCGCCGTATCGAGGCACTGACATCTACAGGTCTGATGAAGCATTACGATAATATCGAGAAGGCACTGAATGCTGCAGCAAAGACAGCAAAGGCTGAGCCGGAGCAGCTGGAGAAGAAGATTCAGTCCATGCAGGAGGAGATCAAGGCGCTCCAGTCCGAGAATGAGAAGCTTAAGACAAAGCTTGCCAACGAGGCAGCCGGTGATGTAGACAGCCAGATTCAGGAGATTGCCGGTGTAAAGGTACTGGCAATGAGCGTACCTGAGGTAGATATGAATGGTCTGCGTACACTCGGTGACCAGATGAAGGAAAAGATCGGTGAGGGTGTCGTTGTTCTGGCATCCGCAGTGGGCGGAAAGGTTTCTCTGCTTGCTATGGCAACCGATGAGGCAATGAAGCACGGAGCACATGCCGGCAACCTGATCAAAGCCATTGCTTCCGAAGTCGGAGGTGGCGGCGGCGGACGTCCGAATATGGCACAGGCAGGCGGCAAGAATCCGGCCGGAATCGACAACGCGATCGCCAAGGTAAAAGAAGTCCTTGAGGGTCAGTTGAAATAAAGAGAAATATTTCAAAAAGTAGTTGACGAAATGGAAAAATGTGTTATAATCTATCTTGTGCGTTGATAGGAGGAATCCTGTCGTTAAAAATACCCATACAGTTGTGTATTGGATTTATAAGCAGCTGAATGCACAGCAGCCGCGCAAAATTTACAACTGGAGGGAGGTTAGGTGTGAGACTATGTCAAATGTAATCGTAAAAGAGAATGAGACATTGGATAACGCTTTACGCCGTTTCAAGAGAAACTGCGCAAAGGCAGGTATTCAGCAGGAGATTCGTAAGAGAGAGCATTATGAGAAGCCTAGTGTTCGTCGTAAGAAGAAGTCTGAGGCAGCTCGTAAGCGTAAATATTAATTTACGAAACCACAATGAAAAAGAGTAAAACCTTATCAGGGAAGTCGATTGTCGCGAGACAGACTTCCCTGTTTTGGTATGAAAAGTCTCGATGTATGTAATGAAATACTAAGACTTCCCATTCCAAAGACAGAAATCAACCCAAAATATTTCTTATGTCCAAGAATGAAACATCCATTTTGCCTTGGAAAATAAATTGATCCGTGAGCTATCACTAAAAAATTGACGCAGATCAGTAGGATTTCTGAAAAATCTTTGCTTTGCAATGCTTTGATAAATGCGCATCCGAACGACTGAACCCCATAGGTGGGCTCAGCTATTTCGGACGGCACGCTTTCGCTACCACTGCACCACGCAGCGGTACATAACGCCCCAAGTGTTAAATAATTATATATGTATTTACAATACTTGGGGCGTAAGTACCGGCGGATGCAAGTGCCTCTCGAAACATCTGATTCCCACCTTGGGGCGAGTACGGCAGGATGCGTTTATCGAAGATCAAAGCAGCAAAGCAATTAGATTTTTCGAAATCCGTCAGTGACAAGACAATTTTTTAGTGATAGCTCACGGATTTTTATACATTGGCAGACAAAATGTAACTTCTAAATAATCAGACATAAGAAATATTATGGGCATACATCAATTGGGGGAATGGGAAGTCTTAGTAAAACGTTTTGATAAACGAAAAGAAGAGACATGTTCTATGTCATATAGAGCATGTCTCTTCTTTCGTTATGATATGTTTGTACTGCGGCGAAAGCCGTAATAAGGATCATTTACTACTCGTTTGCAGCTTTCTTTTCCTCAAATGCTTCCATATTCTGCGGAAGGATCAGGTTTAAGATAACCGCTACCAGAAATACCACGGCTACACAGTTCTCTGCGAAGACTGTCTCGATGATCTTCGGAAATACAGAGAACAGCTCCGGCACCTGTGTAAAGCCAATACCGATACTTAAGGAAAGTGCCACGATAGTGATGTTTCTCTGTGAATAACCGCATTTACCGATCATCTGCAGACCACTGACAACGATCGTTCCAAACATCATGATCGTACATCCGCCCAAAACGGCATCCGGCAGTGTGGCAAGCACAGCACCAAAGATTGGGAAGATACCGGCAAGGATCATGATCAGCGCGCCTGTAGCGATCGTGAAGCGGTTGACAACCTTTGTCATTGCGACAAGACCGACGTTCTGGCTGAAGGATGTGATCGGCATACAGCCAAACAGAGAGGACAGGGAGCTGATGAAACCATCACAGGCAAGAGATCCGGAGATCTCCTTTGTGGTAGCACTGCGGTTTAAGCCGGAATTGGCAAGTGCCTGCGTATCTCCGATTGTCTCTGTGGCAGATACTAAGAAGATCAGCGCTACTGAAATGATCGCATTTAAATGAAATTCCATTTTAAATGGTATCAGATGTGGAAGAGCAATGACGCTGGTGCCTGCCAGAGAGGAGAAATCGACAAGTCCCATCGGGATTGCGACAAGGTATCCGACAATGAGTCCGAAAAGGACGGACAATTGCTTCCAGTAGGACTTTGCAAATATATTAAATAAGATACAGCAAAGCAGTGTGATCGTACCGAGGATCCAGTTCTCGACAGAGCCAAAGTTTTCGCTGCCGCTGCCACCGCCGAAGGAGGTGGAGCCTACAGAGAGAAGGGAAAATCCGATCGCCGTAACCACGCTGGCGGATACGATCGGAGAGATGATCTTCATCCAGTATTTGGCGAAAAGACCAAGACAGCCCTCGATCAGACCGCCGATCAGTACGGCTCCCATGATCGTGCCGTAGCCGTAGTTTGTGCCGATGTAACACATGATCGATACGAACGTAAAGCTGATACCCATAACGATCGGAAGACCGGAGCCGATCCGCCAGAGCGGAAAAAGCTGGATCAGTGTACCGATACCGGCGATCAGCATGGCACTCTGGATCAGCATTGCAAGCTGTTTGCCGGAAACGCCGGAGGCACCTGCAACAATGATGATCGGTGAAATATTGGCTACGAACATTGCAAGAATGTGCTGAAGACCAAACGGTATGGCGCGGGATACGGGAACCCGTCCCTCTAATTGATAGATGTTGCTTACAGAACTGTTATTTTTGTTACTCATTTCATGTAAATTCCTTTCCTTTTCGATTGGTAAAATAACGATCCCGGTAACAGGACCGTTGATGTATTATTTCTTATTATAAGGAAAATCATTTAAAAGATGACGGGGGGCAGAGAGTACTTTGTCCCCAATGGATGTGCCGGGGGTTACTGCTCGCGGAAGGTGATCTTGCCGGTGGAGGCGTCCATGGCATCCACGATAGCCAGAGATTCTAACTGGAAACCGAGATTACGGATCATACGACCGCCGACCTGGAAGCCCTTCTCAACGGCAATGCCGATTCCTTCAACAGTTGCGCCTGCTTCGGTGATGATGGAGATCAGTCCCTGCAGAGCACAGCCGTTTGCCAGAAAATCATCAATGATGAGCACATGATCCTCCGGACTTAGAAACTTCTTGGAGACAATGACCTGATTTTTGCACTTGTGGGTGAAGGACTCCACCTCGGCTACATACATGTCTCCCTCAATATTGATGCTTTTGGACTTCTTGGCAAAGACGACCGGTACATCAAAATGTCTGGCAGCCACGCAGGCGATACCGATACCGGAAGCCTCGATGGTCAGGATCTTGTTGATCGGTTTGTCTGCAAAGCGGCGTTTCCACTCGGCACCCATCTCGTCAAAGAGACGGATATCCATCTGATGGTTGAGAAAGCTGTCGACCTTTAAGACATTCCCCTCCTTTACAATGCCGTCCTTCATAATACGTTCTTCTAAAAAATTCATGGTTTCGATTCCTTTCTGAATAGAATGCTTCTCTGTGCGAAAGGCACAAAGCGTTGAAAAACGCCCTTTTTTGAGTGTTTTAATGTTGATAAGTTTAGCATGAAACAGGCAATTTCGCAAGGGACAGTATATTTTCTTAAGCAAGTGGTGTTTTTGGACGAAACAGAGCATATTAAACAGAAGAAAATAAATCAAAACGGGAAAATGCTATATTATTCAAAGAAATTATTGATAAAACTTAAAAATGTGTTGCAATTATTGAGAATATATATTATAATAGCTTCAATTTGAAGAACAAAGGGGTTCGACAGGTTTTACTTGTTGACCCCTTTTTCTTTTTTTAGGTATCCGCAGTCAAAACAAGTAAATTTAAGCGGATACCGCGATATCAATAATTGAATGGAGGAACATGGAATGGTTAATCAGGAAGCAATGAATGAGAGTGCAGTACAGGCTTCAAAATGTATTGATCATGAGACAAAGGGCTTATATGATCCGCATTTTGAGCATGACAACTGTGGTATTGGTGCCATCGTCAACATTAAGGGTAACAAAACCCATGACACAGTATCCGGAGCACTGGAGATTGTGGAAAAGCTGGAACATCGTGCCGGTAAGGATGCAGAAGGTAAGACCGGTGATGGAGTAGGTATCATGCTTCAGATTTCGCACCAGTTTTTTAAGAAAGCGACAGAGCCGCTTGGTATTGAGCTTGGAGGAGAGCGCGATTATGGTGTGGGTATGTTCTTCTTTCCGCAGGATGAGTTAAAGCGCAATCAGGCAAAGCGTATGTTTGAGGTGATCACAGAGAAGGAAGGCATGAAGTTCCTCGGCTGGAGAGAGGTTCCAATCAAGCCGGACATTCTCGGTCACAAGGCGTTGGAGTGCATGCCTTATATTATGCAGGGCTTTGTAAAGAGACCGGATGATGTTCAGAAAGGACTTGACTTTGACCGTAAGCTGTATGTGGCACGCCGTGTGTTTGAGCAGCAGAGCAGCGAGGATACTTATGTTGTTTCCTGTTCCAGCCGTACGATCGTTTATAAAGGAATGTTCTTGGTTGGACAGCTTCGTTCCTTCTTTATGGACCTGCAGGATGAGGATTATGTTTCTGCAATTGCAATTGTGCATTCCAGATTTAGTACTAACACAAATCCAAGCTGGATGCGTGCTCATCCAAACCGCTTCATCGTACACAATGGTGAGATCAATACGAT
>NZ_DBLXSO010000038.1:21622-30330 GCF_057878315.1 Jutongia sp.
TGAACTCTTCACCTGTCATCTGCCAGACGGGTTTTGATAATAATTCTTGAAGATTTTTCATCGTACACAATGGTGAGATCAATACGATCGTAGGTAATGCAGATAAGATGCTTGCCCGCGAGGAGACGATGGAGACACCATATCTGTCCAGTGATTTCCATAAGATTCTGCCGGTTGTCGATCCAAACGGTTCCGACTCCGCACGTCTTGATAATACACTGGAATTTCTGGTAATGAGTGGTATGGAGCTGCCGCTTGCCGTGATGATCACGATCCCTGAGCCATGGGAAAATGATATGAGCATCAGCCAGAAGAAGAGAGACTTTTATCAGTATTATGCAACAATGATGGAGCCATGGGATGGTCCGGCATCTATCCTGTTCTCCGATGGTGATTATATGGGAGCTGTCCTTGACCGTAATGGTCTCAGACCTTCCCGTTACTATATTACAACAGACGATCAGCTGATCCTTTCGTCCGAGGTTGGTGTATTTGAACTTCCTCCGGAGAAGATCGTGAAGAAGGATCGTTTAAGACCGGGCCGTATGCTTCTGGTGGACACCGTGAAGGGTGAGCTGATCGATGATGCGGACCTGAAAGAGAAATATGCATCCCGTCAGCCGTACGGTGAGTGGTTAAACAGTAATCTCGTCACTCTGGCAGAGCTTCATATTCCAAACCATAAGGTACCGGAGTACACGGATGAAGAGAGAGCAAGAATGCAGAAGGCATTCGGTTATACCTTTGAGGAATATAAGAACTCTATCCTGCCGATGGCGCAGAACGGAAGTGAGCCGATCGCATCCATGGGTACCGATACACCGCTTCCAATGCTTTCCCGTAAGGTACAGCCGCTGTTTAACTATTTCAAGCAGATGTTTGCACAGGTAACAAACCCTCCGATCGATGCGATCCGCGAGGAGATCGTTACATCAACAAGCGTTTACATCGGTGAGGACGGAAACCTTCTCGAGGAGAAGGGAGAGAACTGCAAGGTATTAAAGATCCACAATCCGATCCTGAATGATACCGATCTTTTAAAGATTAAGAACATGGATAAGGATGGCTTTAAGTGTGAGGTTCTTCCGATTACTTATTATAAGAACACATCCTTAAAGAAAGCACTGGATCATCTGTGCCTTGAGGCAGACCGTGCGCATAAGGAAGGCTGCAACATCCTGATCTTAAGTGACCGTGATGTGGATGAGTTCCATATGCCGATTCCATCCCTGCTTGCGGTTTCTACCCTGCAGCAGCATCTGGTAACAACAAAGAGAAGAACAAGCATGTCAGTCATTCTTGAGACGGCAGAGCCGAGAGAGGTTCATCATTTTGCAACACTTCTCGGATACGGTGCAAGTGCGGTCAATCCATATCTGGCACATGAGACGATCCGTGAGCTGATCAGTAACGGAATGCTGGACAAGGATTATTATGCAGCAGTCAGTGATTATGATAACGCTGTTCTTCATGGCATCGTAAAGATCGCTTCCAAGATGGGAATTTCTACGATCCAGTCTTATCAGGGATCCAAGATCTTCGAGGCAATCGGTATCTCCAAGGAAGTTATCGAGACTTACTTCCCGGATACGGTAAGTCGTGTGGGTGGTGTTACTCTTGAGGATATTGAGAAGCAGATCGACGAGCAGCACAGCCGTGCATTTGATCCGCTGGATCTGACGGTTGATCTGAACTTAGAGAACCGAGGACAGCATAAAGAACGTGGTCATCAGGAGGAGCATCTGTACAATCCGGAGACGATCCATCTTCTGCAGCAGGCAGCCTGGACCGGTAATTATGAGCTGTTTAAGCAGTATTCAAAGTGTATAGATGAGAAAGAGAAGCAGATCAATTTAAGAAGTCTTCTTGATTTCAAATATCCGAAGAAGGGTATCGACATTGATCAGGTTGAGAGTGTGGATGAGATCGTACAGAGATTTAAGACCGGTGCAATGTCTTACGGATCTATTTCACAGGAGGCACATGAGACATTGGCGATCGCAATGAACCGTCTCCATGGTAAGTCAAACAGCGGTGAGGGTGGTGAGAGTCTTGAGAGACTGGAAACTGCCGGATCCGAAGTGGATCGCTGTTCTGCAATCAAGCAGGTGGCATCCGGACGTTTTGGTGTCACCTCCCGTTACCTTGTCAGTGCCAAGGAGATCCAGATCAAGATGGCACAGGGTGCAAAGCCCGGTGAGGGTGGTCATCTTCCGGGTGGAAAGGTTTATCCTTGGGTTGCAAAGACCCGTCATTCCACACCGGGTGTCAGCCTGATCTCCCCACCACCGCATCATGATATTTACTCTATTGAGGATCTGGCTCAGCTGATCTACGACCTGAAAAACAGTAATAAAGATGCAAGAATTTCCGTAAAGCTTGTTTCCGAGGCAGGTGTCGGAACTGTCGCAGCCGGTGTTGCAAAGGCCGGTGCAGCCGTTATCCTGATCTCCGGATACGATGGAGGTACCGGTGCGGCACCGAAGAGCTCTATCTACAACGCAGGTCTTCCTTGGGAACTTGGTCTTGCCGAGACTCATCAGACATTGATCATGAACGGACTTCGTTCCCGTGTCCGCATCGAGACAGACGGTAAGTTAATGACCGGCCGTGATGTAGCGATCGCTGCAATGCTTGGTGCAGAGGAGTTTGGCTTTGCTACGGCTCCGCTGATCACAATGGGCTGTGTCATGATGCGTGTCTGCAATCTGGATACCTGTCCGGTCGGTGTTGCAACACAGAATCCGGAGCTGCGTAAGAGATTCCGCGGTAAGCCGGAGTATGTTGAGAACTTTATGCGTTTCATCGCAAGTGAGCTTCGTGAATATATGGCAGCACTTGGCGTTCGTAAGCTCGATGATCTGATCGGTCGAGTTGATCTTCTTCAGAGAAAGGAACTGACCGGTGAGGCAGCAGAGTATGCAAAGCGTGTTGATCTGTCCAAGATTTTGGACCCTACCTTTGCAGGCATGCGTAAGGACAACAAGTTTAATCCGAAGGATAAATACGATTTCGAGCTGGAAAAGACGATCGATGAGAAGGTATTCCTTCCGAAACTGAAGAAGTCTCTTGAAACCGGTGAGAAATCGCGGATCGAGGTAAAAGTTGACAATATTAACCGTTC
Source organism: Jutongia sp. (assembly GCF_057878315.1). NCBI lineage: Bacteria > Bacillati > Bacillota > Clostridia > Lachnospirales > Lachnospiraceae > Jutongia > Jutongia sp. Next base: position 24,747 of record NZ_DBLXSO010000038.1, read on the forward strand.
TCTCGGAACGATCCTTGGTTCCGAGGTTACCAAGAAGTTTGGTGACACTCTCGAGGAGGATACAATCACAGTGAAGTGTGACGGAAGCGGTGGACAGAGTTTCGGTGCATTTATCCCGAAGGGACTTACCTTAGAGCTGGAGGGTGATTCCAATGATTACCTCGGAAAAGGTCTTTCCGGTGGTAAGATCGTGGTATATCCGCCTGCAAACAGCCGGTTCAAGGCAGAAGAAAATATTATCGTTGGTAACGTTGCTCTCTATGGTGCCACAAGCGGTAAGGCATTCATCAATGGTATTGCCGGTGAGCGTTTCTGTGTAAGAAACTCCGGTGCTTATGCGGTTGTAGAGGGTGTCGGCGATCATGGATGCGAGTACATGACAGGAGGTCGTGTTGTTGTTCTCGGACCGACCGGAAAGAACTTCGCAGCCGGTATGAGCGGCGGTGTTGCCTATGTACTGGATGAGGACAGCAACCTTTACCTGAAGCTGAATAAGGAGCTGGTATCCTCAGAGCCGATCACCGATAAATACGATGTACTGGAACTCAAAGAGATGATCGAGGAGCACGTTGCAGCAACAGGCTCTAAGAAGGGTAAGATGATCCTTGACGATTTCAGTGAATATCTTCCAAAATTCAAGAAGATTATTTCTTATGACTATGCTCATATGCTGCAGCTGATCGCCCAGATGGAGGAGCACGGTCTGAGTTATGAGCAGGCACAGATTGAAGCATTTTACGAGCATAAAAATAAATAAGCTTTGATTGGAAAGGAGAATCAACATGGGTAAACCAACGGGATTTTTAGAATATGAGCGGAAAAATAATCAGGCAGTGGAGCCATTAGAGCGAATCAAGAACTTTAACGAGTTTCACACACCAATGCGCGAAAAGGATCGTAGAGAGCAGGCGGCAAGATGCATGAACTGTGGCGTGCCGTTCTGCCAGTCCGGTATGATGATCGGAGGAATGGCTTCCGGTTGTCCTCTGAACAACCTGGTGCCGGAGTGGAATGATCTTTTATATCATGGTAATTACAAAAAGGCACTGCAGATGCTGCGTCAGACAAATAACTTTCCGGAGTTTACCTCCAGAGTATGCCCGGCACTCTGTGAGGCAGCCTGCACCTGTGGTCTGAACGATACACCGGTTACCTGCAAGGCAAATGAGAATGCGATCATCGAGTACGGTTATGCCAACGAACTGATGGGGACGCAGCCTCCAAAGACTCGGACCGGCAAAAAGGTTGCAGTCATCGGTTCCGGTCCTTCCGGACTGGCAGCAGCCGATCAGCTTAACCGCCGCGGTCATTCCGTTACGGTATATGAGAGAAATGATCATATCGGAGGTCTTCTGATGTACGGTATTCCGAACATGAAGCTGGAGAAGTGGGTTATCGACCGCAAGCAGAAGGTTATGGAAGAAGAGGGCGTGAAGTTTGTTGTCAACGCAGATGTCGGAAAAGACGTTAAGGCAACAGATCTGATGAAGGAATACGACAGTGTGATCCTCGCCTGTGGCGCATCCAATCCGCGTGATATCAAGGCAAAGGGTAGAGAAGCAGAGGGAATCTATTTTGCGGTAGATTTTCTGACGCGCTCCACCAAGCATGTCCTTACCGGCAAGAAAGAGGGCTGGGTTGATACAAAGGGCAAACATGTTATCGTCATCGGTGGCGGTGATACCGGAAACGACTGTGTCGGAACAGCAGTCCGTCAGGGCGCAAAATCCGTAACGCAGCTTGAGATGATGCCAAAGCTTCCGGATGAGAGAGCAGCATCCAATCCTTGGCCGGAGTGGCCGAGAGTCTGCAAGACCGATTACGGCCAGGAAGAAGCGATTGCGGTATTCGGACATGATCCGCGAATCTATCAGACAACCGTAAAGGAGTTTATCGCAGACAAGAACGGCAAGCTCAAGAAGGTGAAGCTTGTGAAGCTGGAGGCAAAGAAGGATCCAAAGACCGGTCGTATGAATATGACAGAGATCGCCGGAAGTGAATTTGAGATGCCGGCAGATGTTGTCCTGATTGCAGCAGGCTTCCTTGGCGCACAGGAGTATGTGGCAAAGGCATTTGGCGTGAAGCTCAATGCACGTACCAACGTCGAGACAGCTCCGGGTGAGTTCAAGACAAGCGTTGACAAGGTATTTACGGCAGGAGATATGCACAGAGGTCAGTCACTGGTCGTATGGGGCATCAACGAGGGACGCCATGTGGCAAAAGAAGTCGATAAATTCCTGATGGGATATACGAATCTGGATTGATGTTGATGTGGAAATACGCAGATGCGGGATTTATTATAAAATAAATTTTAGCTGCGGATTGAGAAAGAAATATCAGATAAATACGAAATAAGCGTGGGAGAAACCGAGGCACGGTGTGTACGAAAAATGGGACACATCGTGCTTTGCTTTTTTGCAGCTTTCGTTAGCGTCGGTGATTATGTCTGTGGGGGATTGCATTATGACCCGAAAATGTATATGATTGAAAAAAAGCTGCAGGAGGATTTATAGATCATGAAATTATTGATTCAGAGAGTAAGAGAAGCATCAGTGGAAGTGGGTGGAGAGATCACCGGACGTGTCGACCATGGATTTCTGGTATTTGTCGGTGTAGCAGAAGAGGATACGACAGAGATTGCAGACAAGATGATCGACAAAATGGTAAAGCTCCGGATCTTCGAGGATGAAAACGGCAAAACCAACAAATCCATCGCTGATGTCGGTGGAAACTTTCTCGTGGTATCCCAGTTTACTTTGTATGCGGACTGCCGCAAGGGAAACCGCCCATCCTTTACAAATGCGGGCAATCCACAGCTGGCAAACGAGCTGTACGAATATGTGCTTGCGAGCCTGCGGGACAGGGGATTCGAAGTGGGTGCCGGTGTGTTTGGTGCGGATATGAAGGTGTCTTTGTTGAATGACGGACCGTTTACGGTGATGCTGGATTCGGAGGAAATTTGTCGTTGATGTAATCATTTATCGGATGCAAATATCTGATAAGTATCCGGTAGTCATTATCTGGTGGATATTTATTATCGCACTGCTTGGATGAAAGCAATAGTGTTATTTGATCAGACGCTATGTTTTTGTTGATATTCGCTTGGGGTAATGGCTTCGTGTTTCTTGAAAACCCTGCTAAAGTAAAAAGCGTTACAAAAGCCGAGAGCCTCTGCTGTTTCTGATATAGTAAACTGCCGGCTTTTTAAAAGTTTTTTTCCTTGTTCGATTCTTAAATTTTCTAAAAAGGCAAAAATGGTCGTGCCGGTATGCTGTTTGAATCGGCGGTTCATATAGTCGAAATTATGGTGAAAAATATCTTCCAACATAGAGCCGGTGATTTTATGTGAATAATTATTTTTTAAATAGTCACAGATACGAAACGGAAGAGAAAGATTTTCCTGCTCCGTGTGTAAAATATGAGACAGTTCTGAACGGGACATTTGTAACAAAAGCACGAATAAAAGGGCATCATTGATTGATTGCTGATGAAGTCCGTTTGTCGAATTGAAATTTGTCAGATGCTGCATTTGACGGATGATTTTTTCGAAGTCAGAGTGTGTCGGATGAAAGTATTTGGGCAGTAAAAAAGTGTTTTGGACAGTAGAGGAGGGCGTTGGAAAAAATGGATGTCCGCCTACTTTTTGCTGAAGATATTCTTCGGATGTCATTGTTATGTCCTGCAGACAATTCCAATCAAAATGAATGTAATAATAGTCAATATGTTCATTTGTGAGTAGCCCATAGTGGCATTTGCCGGGAGAAAAGATCATAATATCACCGGCGGTGAGAGTGTATTGATTCTCATTTTCCATAATTTGCATAATGCCATCCGTAATGATATAGATGATCCAATTTTGTGAAATCCTCTGAAAATGCTTATTGGGAGATGGAATGTGAACAACACCGGACAGTAAAAAAACCGGGAGAGAGTTTGAAAAACCGGAAATATAAGGTAGTAATTCCATAAGGGAACTCCTTTCGAAATTCTGTAATATTCAATCATTTATTATAATCAGTTATAAAGGGTACATTGTTTAAAAAAAGTCGCTATAATATATATCATGGTCGGAAATAGATATTCTATATTTGTACATATTATGCTATTCTTAGTTTACGAAATTGTCAAGAGAAACCTTGTTTGGTAAGGAGGAATGAGAATGAAAAGATTACATGCTGCCAGAAATGCAATGATTACCTGTGTGATCGCCGGATTGTTGGTGATGGGTATCACCGGAATAATAGCGTCTGCAAAAACAAAGCCGAAATTAAACCGGAAAAATCTGGAATTAAAGGTCGGAGAAAAGAAAAAACTGCAAATCAAAAATACAAAGAAGAAAGTTAAGTGGATCTCCAATAATAAGAAGATAGCTACCGTGACACAAAGAGGAGAGGTTTGTGGAAAAAGGATTGGAAAAACAAAGATCATCGCACGTGTTCAGAAGAAAAAGTATGTGTGCAGAGTGACAGTAAAACCGAAACAGTCGCCGCAGACCAGTGAACCGATACAGAATCAACCAACGGTAATTCCGCAGCCGGATGTAACAGCGACACAGCCAGCTGCACCATCGCCGTCTGTACAGCCGACATCCACACCATTGCCGGCAACGGCAGCTCCGGTAACGCCAACGCCGGTACCAACGCCGAATATTGAACAGGGGGCAGCTTGGGAGGCAGGTAAGAAGAGTGGAACAAAAGAAGATTTTGAATTGTATTTTAATCCGGAAATGAAGCAGTATACCAAACGTCAGAAGGATATGCCGCAGGGAAAATTTAAGGATGTGACATATCATTCAGCTGTTGTTGGAGCGGACAGAGAGGCATATGTATACCTGCCGCCGAATTATGATGAGAATAAAGAATATCCGGTACTTTATATGTTGCATGGAATCGGATGTGACCGGGGACAGTGGCGTTATATGTCGTTGAACGAGATTTTAAGTAACATGATCAATCGTGGTGAACTTCAGCCGTTAGTGGCAGTTCTTCCGAGTGTTGTACCGAAAAATGGATTGGATCAAAACACTTTTTCGAGTGACAACATTGGTGCCTTTACCGTGTTTGAAAAGGAATTTCTGACTGATCTGGAACCGTATATTCAGAAGAATTATGCGGTTTCAACAAAAAGAGAGAACACAGGAGTATGTGGTCTTTCTATGGGAGGAATGGAGGCGCTTCGTCTTGGATTTGTTATTAAGGACCATTTTAATTATATAGGATCTTTTTCAGCAGCTCCGAGTCTGGATCAAAGTATTCTGAATCTGGATGGCTGGACAACAACTCCACATACCGTTTTGCTTTGCAGTGGTGATGCAGACAGCACGATAGGAAATAATCCGGAGGATTATCATAAGAGACTTACAGAGAACAAGGTTGATCATATGTGGTACCTGTATCCGGGTGGAACCCATGAGGAAAAGGTTTGGAAAAACGGACTTGTTAATTTTCTGAAGAGAAGTTTTTTAAAAAATGTAAAGATAAGTAACTAAGACTTCCCATACCAAGGATGGAAATTTGCCCATAATATTTCTTATGTCCGGTTATTTAGAAATCATATTTTGCCTGCCAATATATTAAAAATCCGT
>NZ_DBLXSO010000039.1:0-9980 GCF_057878315.1 Jutongia sp.
ATGACGCAGCATATGAGGAGACTATGGAGCGTATGCGGGATGTCATCATATATGAGATTTTCGGGAGAACCGAATCGTAAATAATGATTAAAAATTTAAAAAGGTATTGAATCGGAAAGGTGATGGTGTTATAATCATCGCGGTAAAATAATGAGCCTTGAAAGGCGCAGAGATAAAAAGGAGGCGAAGCATATGGACAGTTGTGATAGTCGAAGTCGAAGTACACATAATGATGGATACAGGCTTGGATTTTATTACAGGTGTCTGTAGGCGTGCCGTTTTTCATAAAAGATAAGCCGTTATCCATCGTTATGAATCAATTCACAACTTATAATTGTGCAGCATGACATTATGATGGATTTTTTATGCCCTTTTTCGGGTAAAGGGAGGCTTATGATGACAAGAGAAGTATTAAAGGAACCAATTTTTGCAAAGGAAATTGTTGAAATTACAAGATTTTCTCATTCGATTGATGAGATGAAGGAGAAGCTCAAGGATTACCATGAGAATGACATCGCACAGAGTCTGAAATATCTAAACAGAGCCGAAAGAAATCTTCTGTACAGTGCGATTGATGCAAAATGGATGGCGGAAATCATTTCTTATATTGACGATCCGGGACAATATGTTGAAGAGATCGGAATCGACAAGCTGGCAGAGATCATCAACGAGATGGACGCAGATGATGCGGTAGATCTGTGGGAAGATATTGACGAGAGCGTGAAGGTGAAGCTTCGTACGATGATCGACGATGAGATCCGGACAGATATCCAGCTGATCAATTCCTATGATGAGGATGAGATCGGAAGTTTGATCACCACCAATTATATTTGCATCAAACAGCACCTGACGATCCGTCAGGCAATGCATGAGCTGGTGCAGCAGGCGGGCGAAAATGATAATATTACAACAATTTATGTGGTGGATAATAGGAAACGTTTTTGCGGTGCGATCGATTTGAAGGATCTTATTGTTGCAAGAGAAAATGTGGAGTTAGATACACTGATCAGCTATGCCTATCCGTATTTGCTGGATCATGAGAAGATTTCGGACAGCATCGAAAAGATCAAGGATTACGCGGAAGATTCCCTGCCTGTTTTGAATAAGGACAAGAAAATTATCGGTATTATTACAGCACAGGATGTGGTTGAGGCTGTGGATGATGAGCTGGGAGAGGACTATGCAAAGCTCGCCGGTCTGTCTGCAGAAGAGGATCTGAATGAAACTACCGGAGAAAGCATGAAGAAGCGTCTTCCGTGGCTGATCATTCTGTTGTTCCTCGGAATGGGAGTATCCACTGTGGTCGGAGCATTCGAGGGCGTTGTAGCGGTACTGCCGGTCGTGATCTGTTTTCAGTCATTGATCCTTGACATGGCGGGAAATGTTGGTACACAGTCTCTTGCGGTAACGATCCGTGTGCTGATGGATGAGAATCTGAATGGTAAAGACAAGCTGAAGCTGTTGTTTAAGGAAATGAAGGTTGGATGCTGTAACGGTGCTTTGCTTGGAGTGATGGCACTGGTCTGCCTGGGTGTTTATATTGCACTCTTTAAAGGATATGCAATCGGAACTGCATTTTTGATCTCCGGCTGTGTCGGAATATCCCTTCTGGCCGCGATCATTATTTCCAGTCTGGTCGGAACCTTAGTGCCGATCATTTTCCACAAAATAAACGTGGATCCGGCGGTCGCTTCCGGTCCGCTTATTACAACCGTCAATGATCTGGTGGCTGTTGTGACATATTATGGTCTTGCGTGGATCCTGCTGATCCGGATGATGAAGATAGTGTGATGCAATGAGAAAGGATATTGACAAACGACTTACCGTCGGCGTTATTATTTGCATTTCCTGATAGTTTAATTACATCATTTGTGATTCAATTTATTCATTTTTAGGAAAATGAATAAATTGAATTGACTATGATAAAATTAGAAGATATAATAAAAATGGATTATATGTGACTATAGTATGAAAATATGGAGATTAAATATGCGACAATTCGACTATCGTAAAAAATGGGAAAAACTATTGACGCCGAAGACGGTATTCCCCAAAATTGAGAGCTACGGTGCAAGCAGTGGATTCCCGGTATATGGCAGCAAGCTGTAATCTCTGCCGTGTGATCAATACTTGCAATAAGACAAATAGTAAATAACATCGAAACCGTTAAAGGATGCATGTGTCTAAGACAACAACCGGCATCCGTCAGGAGTGAAACGGTTCCGGTGTTATTTTTTTGTCTAAATGGAGCAGAAATGTCTTTTTTGGTATGGATGTCGCCGTAAATTCATGATACGATAATACACGGTTAGGATAAACTAACGAGACGTAAACTTCGTACAACAAGTATTGACTGCGCCCATAATATTTCTTATGTCCGATTACACGCAATAACATTTTGCCTGCCCGGGCATTTGTAAATCCATGAGCTGTGACTAAAAAATTGACGCAGATCAGTAGGATTTCTGAAAAGACTTTGCTTTGCAATGCTTTGATGAATACACATCCGGACGATTGAGCCCCGTAGATGGGCTCAGCTGTTTCGGACGGCACGCTCCCGCTACCACTGCACCACGCAGCGGTACATAACGCCCCAAGTGCCAAGTAGATTAAGAGGGGAATTTTGAAACTTGGGGCGTAAGTACCGGCGGGTGCAAGTGCCTCTCGAAACATCCGATTCCCACCTCGGGGCGAATCCGGGAGGATGTGTTCATCAAACATCAAAGCAGCAAAGCAATTAGTCTTTTCGAAATCCGTTAGTGACAAGACAATTTTTTAGTCACAGCTCATGGATTAATTTGCTTTCCGAGGCAAAATGGCTATCTGCCCTTCAGGACATAAGAAATATTATGGGCGCAGAGATAGATTATGTGAGCGAAGTTTGAGTGACAAAGTGATTGAGATCAGAAAGGCATGAGAATGGATGTGAATAAACAGGCGATTGCCAATCTTGGCAACAACGTCAAAACAATGGTGAAAAACGAGAACTGCTCGGTGCTGATGCTAAATGATGCCACGGGCGAGGGTGTGATGACTGTATATCAGGTGATGCCCGGTGTGATGATCTGTTTCTCGGATATCCATATGGAGAAATGTGACTCTGAATTTGAACTGCAGAAGGATCGGCGGGTGTTCTGTTTGGATCACTGCCGCGAGGGCAGGATCGAGATGGAGGTACAGCCGGGGGTGTTCAGTATTATGCAGGAGAACGAGCTGCGGCTGGATAACAGGGAGAATCATAAGGGAACAACCTGCTATCCGCTCCGTCATTACCATGGAGTCAGTGTATTTATGGATGTGGATGAGGCACAGCAGGCACTTGATGAGATGTTTCACGGCTTCAGCGTTGATATTGCCGGACTGCGTGAACGCTACTGTAACCGGGAAAAGCCGTGTATCCTTCATAAGGATGAGGGACTTGCGTGTATTATTTCCGGTCTGTATCAGAAGAATCTTGAGCGGCCGGAGATGGCAGCGTCAAAGGAATATTACCAGATCAAGGTTGTGGAGCTTTTGCTGTATCTGGAGACGATGACGCTGGAGGACAGCAGCGAGGTTAAGCCGTATTATTACAGGACGCAGATGGAGAAGATCAAGGCGGTGCATGAGAAGATCACCGGTGATCTGAGCAAGCGTTTTACGATTGAGGAGCTGTCTTTAATGTATGAGATACCGGCGACAACGATGAAGAAGTGTTTTAAGGATGTATATGGTGATTCCATATATTCCTATCAGAAAAGATACCGGATCAATGTTGCGGCAAGCATGCTGATTCAGGAAGAAGATAAAGAAATACAGGAGATCGCCTCATGTGTCGGTTATGAAAATCCCGGAAAATTTTCCGTGGCATTTCGCAGTGTGATGGGAGTTTCTCCGGCAGAATACAGAATCAGGAAAGAAGGAAGGTTGGATTAATATGTCAGAAAACAAACAGGAAAAGAAGGATAGCTGGCTTAAGGTGCTGTTTCGCTATACCGATGGCAGTGAACGCAGGATGGGGTTGTCCGTGATCCTTTCCATTATCAGTGTGATCGGTGGGCTTGTCCCGTATTATTGCATTTATCGGGGAGCAGACCTGTATATCCGAAATATGGGACAGGTTCCGGTGCATGAGATTATCCGGTGGTGTATCCTTGCACTGGTTTTTTATGTTGTAAAGATCGTATGCTTCTCGGCGTCCACATGGATATCGCATATTGCAGCATACCATATTCTGGAGGGGCTGCGTCTCCGGCTGACGGACCGTTTTTTAAAGGCACCTCTGGGAGATGTCGAGGGACACAGTATCGGTGAGATTAAAAGCATTATGGTGGAAAAGATCGAGAATATGGAGCCTCCGTTGGCACATATGATCCCGGAGGGCAGCGGTCATATTCTCCTGCCGGTTGTCAGTCTGGCTGCGCTTTGCTTTGTAGATGTTCGGATTGCACTGGCGGCGTTGGTGACGTTGCCGTTTTCGATGGTGCTGATGAGCCTGACGATGGTGATCAGTGGCAAGAGCTTTACGAAGTACGATGAGTCCAATGCTCATATGAACAGCACGATCGTGGAATACATAGAAGGTATTGAGGTGATCAAGGCATTTGGCAGAGCCGGAACCTCCTATGAGAAATATTCCAAGGCGATCCTTGATTACAAAAAGTTCGTAGTAAAGTGGTTATCCTCGACCTGGATTACAATGAAGCTGACCTTTGCACTGTTTCCGTCTACGATCCTTGGAACGCTGCCGGTTGGTCTGTATCTGACGATCCGCGGAAGGATCACGATATCTGAGCTGCTTCTTGCAGTGATGTTATCCATGTCTATGGTCACTTCCTTTGCCAAGATCGAAGTATTCATGGAAAATATCCGTGAAATGAAATTTAACATCGAAAGCATTGAAGGACTGTTAAATATGAGAACACTGCCGCAGCCGGAAAAGCGCGTGGATTTAAAGAGTCATGATATTGCAATGTCGGAGGTACATTTCTCTTATACGGGCGATCAGAAGGATGAGGTGCTTCACGGAATTGATCTGGCGATGCCGGAGGGCAGTTACACGGCACTGGTCGGACCAAGTGGCGGCGGCAAGTCAACGGTTGCCAAGCTGATCTCCCGTTTCTGGGATGTGACAGAGGGAAGCATCACGATCGGTGGTGTCAATGTGAAGGATATGCCGCTTGAGCAGCTTTCGGAAATGGTAAGCTTCGTCACGCAGGATAATTTCCTGTTCCGATGCTCTATTCTGGAAAATATCCGCCTGGGCGATCCGAAGGCGACGGATGAGCAGGTCAAGGAGGCGGCAAGAAAGGCGTGCTGTGAGGAGTTTATCAAGAAGCTTCCGATGGGCTATGATACACCGGCAGGAGAGGCAGGAAAACGTCTGTCCGGCGGCGAGAAGCAGCGTATTGCGATCGCACGTATCATGCTGAAAAATGCGCCGATCGTTATTCTGGATGAGGCGACGGCATTTACCGATCCGGAAAATGAGGATAAGCTGCAGAAGAGCATTGAAGCCCTGACAAAGGGAAAGACGCTTCTTGTGATCGCGCACCGTCTGTCCACGATTGCCGATGCGGATCAGATCGTTGTTCTGAAAAACGGCTGTGTGGAGGCAAAGGGAACGCAGGAGGAGCTGCTTGACAATTGTGCACTTTATCAGAGAATGTGGCAGGCACATGTGGGTGCAAGACACTGGGCTGTCGGAGAAAAGAAAGGAGGCGGAGAAGTATGTTTGGAACAGTAAAAAGAATTATTGCATGGTGCGGAGACTTTCGTAAGAATCTTTATATTGGCTTTGTATTCTCCTTCTTTTCCGGATGGTTTGCTGCCATGCCGGTGATCTGGGCGGCGTATGTGATCGGAAAGCTGGTGGAATACACCGGGAAAGGAAAGATGCTCACCACGGCGTGGGTTGGTAGAAGCATCGGTATACTGTTACTCTTTGTATTTTTAAGATTTCTGTTTGATTATCTGCGGGCAAGATTTCAGGAGGCAATCAGCTATGAACTGATCGCGAGAGACCGTTTGGCAGTAGGTGATGCATTAAAGAGAGTATCCCTTGGATATTTTCAGAATATGAATACAAGCACGATCCTGAATTCGATTACAACCGGACTTCATACGCTGGAGGGCATGGGAATCCGTATGATCGACAATTTTGTCGGAGGATATCTTAATTTCATATGTATTCTTCTGTGGTTGTTTTATATTAAATGGCAGATCGGTCTGATCGCCATCACAGGAGCAGCGGTTTCTTTCGTATTTTTGCTGGTGATCTCCCGGTACAGCACACGGAATGCACCGGTGCTTGCGCAGGCAAACAGGGATCTGACCGGAGCAACTCTGGAGTATGCCAGAGGTCTTGCGGTCGTGAAATCCTTTGGCAGGGCAGGAGCATCCATGGATGCCATGACGAAGGCGTGCCGTGGCAGCAGAGACATCAATCTGAAAATAGAGTGGGGTTATATTCCATATAACGCACTTCATCTGCTGGCACTGAAAACGGCAAGTGTATTTATTGTGATCACAGCATTTTCCTTTGGGGTGATGGGACAGCTTGATTTTACGTCCGTGATCCTTGTCGTGCTGTTGTCCTTCCATATTTTTGGTTCGCTGGAGCCGATTTCCGACTGTGCGCATGTGCTGGCGGTGATCGATGACGCACTGGATCATTTGGACGCCCTGACCGGCGAATCCTTTATTGATGCGGACGGAAAAGACATTCCTCTTTCCAGGTATGATATCGAGTTAGAGCATGTTGATTTCTCCTATGGAGAGGGAGAGGAACGCAGACAGGTATTAAAGGATGTTACGGTGACGATTCCGGAGAATACGGTTACGGCAGTGGTTGGTCCGTCCGGAAGCGGTAAATCTACGATCTGTAATCTGATCGCCAGATTCTACGATGTGGACAGTGGCAGTGTCCGTGTGGGGGGACATGATGTACGGGAATTTACCTGTGACAGTCTGCTGTCCAATATATCGATGGTATTTCAGAATGTATATCTGTTCCATGATACGGTAAGGAACAATATTTGCTTTGGTAAGCCGGATGCAACAGAGGAGGAAATGATCGACGCAGCAAAGAAAGCATGCTGCCACGATTTTATCATGGCACTGCCGGAAGGCTACGATACCGTGATCGGCGAGGGCGGCGGCAGTCTGTCCGGTGGCGAGAAGCAGCGTATTTCCATTGCAAGAGCGATCCTTAAAGACGCCCCGATCATCATACTGGATGAGGCAACGGCGAGCGTGGATCCGGAGAATGAGCATCTGATTCAGGCAGCAATCTCAGAGCTGACAAAAGGCAAGACGATCGTGACGATCGCACATCGTCTGGCAACGATCGAGCAGGCGGACCAGATCCTTGTTGTGGACGACGGTCGGGTGGTTCAGTGCGGAACGCATCAGGAGCTTGTCAAGGTACCGGGCAAATACAGAGACTTTGTGGATATCCGGAAAAGATCGGAGGGCTGGCAGCTTACCGGTTGATGCTTTGTGGATCTTTTGTGTTTTCGCGGCTAGCGTTTGTTTCGCCACTGCTTCAAGTTCATCAAACGATAAAGGGTCGCTGTATAAATATCTCTGGAAAGAATAAGAGCGAAACATCCGGTAAGATGTTTCGCTCTTATGTGCTTTCTTATGGAGTATCATGACGTTGTATACATGAGAAATGTCTACTTGTCAAGAACTTCTTTTATACTGTTTAATACTACATCCTTTTCGAATGGTTTTGTGATAAACTGTTTTGCACCGTATTTTAAGGCTTCTAAAACCTTGGACTGCTGACCGGCTGCGGTGATCATGATGACCTTTGCATCAGCGTTGACCGCAAGGATCTTCTGCAGTGCCTCAATACCGTCCATCTTCGGCATTGTGATATCGAGAGTGACAAGATCGACCGGATGCTGTTCAAACATCTCTACGGCTTCCTCACCGTTGGTAGCCTCTGCGACTACGGAATAGCCCTCTTCCTCAAGAAGGTTTTTGAGGATCACACGGGACATTCTGGAATCGTCAACCACAAGGATGGATCCCTTTGCATCGGCACTGACTTCATAAACCTTCTTCTCGTTGGAAGAGGAGTGGTATGGGGTAGTGCCCGGTTTCACCGCATCATTGTCTGCGATCACAAGAGTTACTTTATGGTCCTCGATAAAGATCGGCAGGATATGGAAATTGCCCTCCACGGACTGATCCTTATAAGCAAATACCGGTTCCAGTTCAAATTCCTTATCGTGTTCACTCTGATCGGATGCGAACAATCCGTTATTGACGTTGATAAACTCACATACAGCATCCAGTGTATCGATTGCATCATTCTGAGCAACACCGGAAAAATTGCCGGCGATCAGAGAAAATGCCTGATCGGAAGACTCCTCTGCGAGTGCGAGACAGAGATTTGTACTGCCTGTCAGCTTCTGGCCGGCAAGTGCACTGTATGGCAGAGACTTTACATGCCGGATCCGGCCGATATAGAAATCTCTGGATACGAAACGGTTGATATTGCGGACAACGAGACCGGCAAGCTCTGTGATCAGAGAGTTGGCGGCACAGGCAAAAACAGGGATCAGTGCATCAAGATCATCTGCTTTTAATGCGGTCATATCAGCATCGGAGAAACCGTGCTCCTTCTGAAATGCAGCCAGTGTCTTGTCGATAACGGTAGCGGTCAGCTCCGTACATTCTGTCAGAGACTGTGTAAACTGCATGTAAGGATTTCCCTGCTTTGCCAGTAAGGCATCGATCTGCTCAGCGGTCAGAAGTCCTTTCTCCTGAGCAATATCTCCGAAACGCTTATCGAACTGCATCTGCAGCTGATTGATCATTTCTACGTCTTCCTCAGAAAGTAATCCATCTGCGATGGCGATGGTACCAAGCTTTACACGTACGGAAAGCTGCTTCTCAATGGCTGCACGGTACTCATCCTTTGTAATGATTTGTTTTTCTACAAGGTATGTTCCAAATAATTGACTAAACATAGAATTCACCTCTCCTGTTTATTTTCTGCTTCATATTATACAATAAACTCGTGAAAAATGGAAGAAAAACTGTGATTTTGCTTAATCTTATCGCATTTTGACTGTGCATTTTCGTCATAATATGATAAAATGAACTGCCATAGTTTGAAACTATGAAGAAGCGTATGAAATATGTATTATTCTTTTTGGAAAGAGAGTGTTAGACTGTTCTTATTACAAAGATGGAGGACGAGAGAATGAGTAATGTAACAACACCATGCAGATATGATTTTGTGGGAAGTTTTTTAAGACCGGCGCGTTTAAAGAAGGCGAGAAGAAGCTTTGATGAAGGAAAGATCTCTTATGAAGAGTTGAAAAAGGTAGAAGATGATGCGATCACAGAGCTGATCGAAAAGACAAAGGAGCTCGGCTATCATGTGATCACGGATGGAGAGTTTCGCCGTGCAACCTGGCATCTTGATTTTATGTGGGGATTTGACGGAATCGGTCATACACCGACAACAACCGGACTTCCGTTTCACGGAGAGGCTGCCATGGTAGATGATACATTTATCGATGGAAAGGTTGGAATTTCCGGAGAGCATCCGTTTGTAGAACATTTTCGTTTTGTGAAGGCATTCGAGGATGAGAACACCGTGGCAAAGCAGACAATGCCATCACCGGCACAGTTTTATGCACAGTTTACAATGCCGTTTAACCATGAGCAGACAGAGAAGTTCTATGCGACAGACGAGGAGTTAGCAGCAGATATCGTTAAGGCTTATGGAAAGGTGATCGATGATCTCTATGCAGCCGGCTGCCGTAACATTCAGCTTGACGACTGTACCTGGGGCATGCTTGCCGACAAGACAGGACCAATGCTTTACGGTACAACTCCGGAGGGCGCTGTGGATGTCCAGAAGCGTCATAAGGATATCAACAATCAGGTCATTGCAAATGCACCGGAGGATATGATCATCAATACACATGTGTGCCGTGGTAATTTCCACTCTACCTATGCAAACAGCGGTGCCTATG
>NZ_DBLXSO010000039.1:9990-30058 GCF_057878315.1 Jutongia sp.
GTGGCAGAGGTGTTATTCGGAGAGGAAAATGTCAACGCGTATTTCCTGGAGTTTGACGATGAAAGATCCGGCGGATTTGAGCCGCTTTCCAAGGTGTCCGGAGACAAGAAGGTTGTTCTTGGACTGATCACGACAAAGTCACCGGAGCTTGAGGATAAGGCTGAGGTGATCAAGCGTATTCATGAGGCAGAGAAGTATATTCCGCTAGACAGACTTTATCTGAGTCCACAGTGTGGATTTGCTTCCTGTGAGATCGGAAACAAGCTGACCGAAGAACAGCAGTGGGCAAAACTCGCTCTTGTGAAGGAAGTTGCGGAAGAAGTATGGGGCTGTTAATGAATTTGCGACTTATTTTCTGATTGATTCAAGTCAGATCACTAACAAGAAAATAATATATGTTATCAGCAGGAAAACATTTGTCTGTGTTTTCCTGCTGATATTTATTTGTGAAAAGTTTTTCAAAGGAAATGTAATCATAAGAAAAAAGGAACTAAGGATATATATTTCCTAAGAGATATGTTATAATTATGATAGATTAAAAGGTAAGGAGGTATAGTTATGAGTAAAAGAAACCGATGGAAACAAAGATGCAGCGTGTTTATGGCTGTGATGATGATCTTTACCTCCCTATATTGGGGGGAGATGAGGGTTTCAGCTGCGACACCGCCTGTAAAGATCAAGGTGACATATGGACAGACAGAAGCACGGACGATGCTTGCCGATATCAATGAATTCCGAACGTCGGATACGGAGGCGTGGTGCTGGGATAAAACCGATAGTATAAAGGAGTCGTGGCGGACCACGGAGTTACAGTATGATTATGAGTTAGAGCGTGTTGCAATGAAAAGGGCAGCAGAGATTGCGCTTTCCTACGATCATACCAGATCAAACGGCACGAGTTATTTGACTGCATATCCGTCCGGATATAAGATGGTGGGAGAAAATATTGCTGCCGGTTATAAGAGTGCAGCAGAGGTGTTTGACGGATGGAAGGAAGAGAATGAACCTTATGGCGGACAGGGACACAGAAGAAATATGCTCAGTTCTAATTTTAAGGCTATTGGAATCGGGCATGTCGTATATCAGGGATGCCATTACTGGGTGCAGGAGTTTGGTGATAAGGTCATGGATGGGACGGCTTCAGCAGCGAATGACAGTACGCAGATTGAGGATGTAGATGTTTCACCGTCTTATATCACAGCAGTAAAAACAAATCTGGATGATGTCAGTCTGACAGTCGGAGAGAAAGCAACGACAGCAGATTTTTCACTTGCAATAAATGTGCGGGATCAATGGGGGTATCAGAAGGATTGTGTGATAGAGAATATCTGTACTGCAAAAATTGAAGATGAAACCATTGCAAGCCTGTCGGATGACGGTTTGATTATCGGATTAAAGAGTGGTACGACTAAAATCTGGATATCCAACCCATTCGGAGATGATTTTTGCCGTACGATCACAGTCAGCGAGGAAACAGGACCAAAAGATGATCATACAGCGAGTCCGGATGTGGGCAAAACAGATATTTCTGTGGAGCCGATCGAGGATCAGATATATACCGGTTATGCTTTGATGCCGGATGTGGTCGTAAAAGACGGTTCAAAGGTACTCGTAAAAGATATAGATTATACTGTTTCATACAGTAATAATACAAATGTTGGAACTGCTTCTGTAAAAATTATGGGAAATGGAACATATGAAGGTTCTTATACGACGAACTTTAAAATCGTTTCGTGTGCGATAGGACAGGCGACCTGCAGCAGAATTGCAGACCAGACTTATACCGGGGATGCAATTCGGCCATCATTTACCGTTACTTATAATAATAAGACATTGGTAAAAGGAACAGATTACACAATATCTTTTAAGAATAATGTCAATGTCGGAACGGCAACCATTATCATTACCGGAAAAGGAAACTTTGAGGGAAACAAAGAGATAACATTTAAGATTACAAAGCCATCAGATATTTCGGTAGATGCAATTGCAGACCAGACGTACACCGGTTCTGCATTGAAGCCGGAGGTTGTTGTAAAAGAAGGCACAAAGGTACTTAGAAAAAGTGTGGATTATTATGTTTCTTACAGCGACAATACAAATGTAGGAACTGCCACTGCAAAAATCACAGGAAGAGGAGATTATGGCGGTTCCTGTACAACAACTTTTAAGATCCTTCCATGTGCAATCAGTCAGGTTACTATAGGAAAAATTGCAGATAAGACATACAGCGGAAAGAAAATTGAACCATCTGTTAAACTTACCTATGCGAATGAGAGTTTGAAAAAAGGAACGGATTATACTGTTTCCTATGATAACAATATTAATGTAGGAACTGCGACAGCAACTATTACAGGAATCGGCAATTTTACGGGAACAACCACAGTAAGCTTTAAAATTGTAGAAAGTACTGTTAAGATTACGGTTGGCATGATTTCTGATCAGACATTTACAGGAGCGGAGATTACACCGGCAGTTTCTGTGCGGAAGGGAACGAAAAAGTTAACAAAGGATGTGGACTACAAGGTTTCTTATGCTGACAATATCAATGTAGGAACTGCAACGGTTACTGTTACCGGAATTGGCTCTTATGAGGGAACTGCCAGTAAGACATTTCGGATCGTATCCCGTCCGATCAAAGAGGTCAGTGTTGAAACAATTGATACTCAGGAATATACAGGGAAGAAGCTTACACCGAAGCTGAAACTGACTTATAATGGAAAAACATTAACAGAGAAAGTTGATTATGTAGCTGTATACAGCAGTAACATAGGACCTGGAAATGGCGTGGTTAAGATTCAGGGAAAAGGCAATTTTAGCGGACAAAGAACAGAAGTTTTCAAAATTATAGAAAATAAGCAGTCTGCTAACAGAGGTGACAATCAGAACGATAAAAAAGGCGATAATCAAAACGATAATAAAGATGATAAAAAAGACGATAATAAAGACGAAACCGTTCACACCACAAAAATGACGCTGAGCAAGATAAGAGTGACGTTAAAGAAAGGCAAAACTTACCGCTTAAAAGTGACGGTAAATGCCGGAAGCGTAGACAAGATTACGTTTAAGTCATCCAATAAAAAGGTTGCAACGGTGTCTAAAAATGGTGTTATTAAAGCGAAGAAAGCAGGAAAAGCACGCATTACTGTAAAGAGTGGAAAAAGAACAAAATGGTGCAGGGTAGTTGTAAAAAATAAGAAATAAAAGGGAGCAAATAATCATGAAGAAATCAAAAGCAGTCATTGGTGTTTTATGTGGTATTCTGGCAGTTGCCCTTGTGGTGGCATCTGTGATGGTGCAGATTTACGGGGGACGCCGGCAGGAGGCAAAGGCAAATAAGAAAACAACAACTCTGGTTGTCTATTTTTCGGCAACGGGTACAACAAAGAAAGCTGCCAGAAAGGTGAAGAAGGCGACGAAAGGAAAGCTGTATCGTATCAAAGCGGCGCAGCCATATACGCGGGAGGATCTGGACTATTACACCAAGGATAACTGCAGGGCACAAAAAGAGCAGAACGATGACAATGCAAGACCGGAGATCGCGGGAAGCATCAAGAATATGAGTGAGTACGAAACGATCTATATAGGATATCCGATCTGGTGGGGCAAGGAGCCTAAGATCATCCGCACATTTTTGGAGTCCTATGATCTGAGGGGCAAAAAGATTATTCCGTTCTGCACAAGCGGTGGAAGCGGAATCTCCGGAAGTATGTCTGAGATCAGAGAATCTGCCAAGGGAGCAAATGTGATCGAGGGAAAGGATCTGACAGAAGTTTCTCTTAAGTCTGTTAAGAAGTGGACAAAATCCATAGGAAAATAATCGGAAATGATTGTAATCAAAAAGGAGCCATATCAATGATTGATATGGCTCCTTTACCGCATTTAATTAAACTCGCCGTTTTTATGTCTCTGGAAGAAGTCCTTTGTCTCCTTGACAATGACACCGTTTAAGGCGAAGATGGCGATCATATTCGGAATAGCCATCAGTCCGTTAAAGATATCAGCAATCGTCCATACAGCACTTACTGTCATGTAAGGTCCGATAAATACGGCAAAGATATATAACCAGCGGTAGATCTTGACGTGCTTCATGTTACCGCCGCTTAAGTATTCCAGACAACGCTCGCTGTAGTAGTCCCAGCCGAGGATCGTTGTGAATGCGAAGAATACAAGACAGAGCATCAGGATGAAGGCGGATACTTCAGCAGGGAACGGAAGCCCCTTCTGGAATGCATATGTAGTTACGGCAACACCTTCGAGTCCCTCTACCTGCCATGCACCGGTCAGTATAATGGAAAGTCCGGTCAGTGTACAGATCACGATGGTATCGATAAAGGTACCGGTCATGCTGACAAGACCCTGGCGGACAGGCTCCTTTGTCTGTGCGGCAGCTGCTGCGATCGGAGCACTACCAAGACCTGCCTCGTTGGAGAAGATACCACGGGCAACACCCTTTTGCATTGCAACAAACATACTTCCGACAGCACCACCGGTCACCGCCTTTGGAGTGAAAGCTGCTTTGACGATGATCCTGATCGCTGCAGGTACCTGTGTAATATTGGTGATGATCAAAATAGCGGCAAACAGGAAATAAATGATTGCCATAAATGGCACGATAACCTGGCTGACACTGGCGATTCGTTTGATACCACCGATCAGTACCGCTGCCACGCAGAACGCGAGGATCAGGGATGCAATAACAACCGACCAGGAGTATTTTCCTAAAAACATGATGTTGACACAGTGCTTGTTGTTTGGATCAAAGAAGCCGTGAACGGCACTGGAGATACCGTTTACCTGACTGAAGGTACCGATACCGAAAAGACCAACACAGACACCAAAGAATGCGAACAGCTTTGCAAGCCATTTCCATTTCTTTCCCATTCCCTGCTCAATGTAGTAGAATGGTCCGCCGAGACTGTGTCCGTCCTCGCCTACGATACGATATTTGACAGCGAGCAGTCCCTCTGAAAACTTCGTTGCCATACCGAAGAAGGCGGCGACGATCATCCAGAACAGTGCTCCGGGACCACCGGTGCCAACAGCAGTTGCAACGCCGACGATATTACCTGTTCCGATCGTTGCACTCAGAGCGGTACAAAGAGCGGAGAAACTGGAGATTTCACCTTCACCGCCCTCCTCGTTTTTGATCATCCATTTTAAGGCAAGAGGAAGCTTACGGATCTGGAGAAGTCCCAGACGTAAAGTAAGCAGGATACCACCGGATAAGATCAGTACCATAAGTGGGACACCCCATACGAGATTGTCAATATTTGCGAGTACATCATTGATTGTTTTCCACATTTTTTTATCCTTCCTGTGAGTGATTTAGGGCATAAAAATAAAAACCCTAATATACTATATCGTTTTTTTGTTTTTTTTTCAACAAAATATTGCGGAGGCAAAAGCGAACGCGCCCGCGAGCGATAAAAAGCAGAGCTTTTTTGAACCTTTTGATGACGCGTTACGAATTCATGATATAATGTACGCAAAGGAGGATTTTTCCATGAAAGAAAGCTATCGTTTTTATCAGAATAAAGCGTGTGAATATTTCCCGTGTCATCCGGTGGACGATCCGGATTCGTTTAACTGTCTGTTCTGCTATTGTCCGTTATATCTGCAGGAAAAATGCCTTGGCAGTCCGGAATGGATATTAAGCGGAAAAGGACAGAAGATCAAGGATTGCAGCAACTGCATGGTAGTTCACAGACCGGAAATGTATGATAAGGTACTCGCGCAGCTTTGCAGGCAGGACTTTACGGTTTCGGTCAACGTCTGGAATTTCAGAAATGAGATCTGGCGGAGAATGGCACAGATCGCCTCCTGGGATCAGATGGAGGCGGAGCTGTTCTGGCAGCACCGGGGAGCCGCGATCAGCAGTGTCACCAATATGATGGAAAAGCACAAATATCTTTACCGTGTGACGATCAAGCTGCAGCCGTTTGATGCAGCTTGTGTACAGAATGACCGTTTTTCCTTTGGAAAGCAGGAGATTTTCTGTACGGTGCTGGAACGGATCGACCGCAGTAAGATCACGGAAGGATACCTTTATGCCTTTCATGCACCGGACTTTCCGGTGGAGGAGGCTTCCTCCCTATTGTCACAGTATTATCTGGAAACCTTTCAGATCGCATGTATGGATGTGGTGAGAGAGTGGGTGCGGGACTATCTGGCACGAAAGCACAGTGTTACGTCACCGCATTACTGTTCGGATTCCTTTGGACCGGGCTATTATGGCATGGAGCTTTCGGCGGTGGAGAAGCTGACGGATGTTATGGATCCGGCAGATGCCGGTATTAGTTGTGAGGATGGCATGCTGCAGCCAATGATGAGTCTGGTCGGACTTTATCTGATCAGTACAGAGGATATATTGTCGGACTGTGGTGACTGTGCAGGCTGTATCGGTCAGAAGGAGGGCTGCCGTTTTTGTGCTAATTATGTGAAGCGGTCATAGCGGCAGACAGGGGACTGTCTTATTAAGATTAGATATTGCAATATAAGTTGGATTCGTGTTAAAATTAATATTTGGTCGCAAATAAGGATGATTGATGGAGGAAATATTTATGAGTGAAAATCAGACTTCGTCCCCAATCGCAGAAAATAAAATGGGGACAATGCCAATTGGAAAATTAGTATTTAATATGTCTTTGCCGATGATGATCTCTATGCTGGTACAGGCACTGTACAATATTGTGGACAGTATCTTTGTGGCAAAACTGTCAGAAAATGCGTTGACAGCCGTATCTTTAGCATTTCCGCTTCAGACACTTCTGATCGCTGTCGGAGCCGGTACCGGCGTCGGTATGAATGCGCTGGTGTCGAGGGCGCTTGGAGAGAAGGAACATGAGAAGGCGGATAAGATCGCTGCAAACGGCGCATTTATTTATGCCATGAGTTATATTTTATTTCTGATCCTTGGTTTTACCGTGGTCAGACCGTTTTATGTGAGTCAGGCTGGAAAGGCAGATGCAGAGATCATGACTATGGGGATTGAGTATCTGAGTACCGTTATGATCTTCTCCTTTGGATTGCTTTCCCAGTTCTTTTTTGAACGTCTTTTGACCTCTACCGGTAAGACCATATTCAGTATGATCTCGCAGATGAGTGGAGCGGTTACCAATATTGTTCTTGATCCGATTCTGATCTTTGGTCTGTGTGGTGCACCGAAGATGGGGGTTGCCGGAGCAGCAGTTGCAACAGTGATCGGTCAGTGTGTTGCCGGAATCGTCGCCGGAACCTGTCATCATAAGTTTAACCATGAGGTGAATGTACATCTGAAGGGCTTTCGTCCGAATGGAAGGATCATCGGCACAATCTATGCGGTTGGTATTCCTTCTATTATTATGCAGTCGATCGGTTCTGTGATGACCTATTGCATGAACCGTATCCTGATCGATTTTTCATCGACGGCAACAGCAGTATTCGGCGTATATTTCAAGCTGCAGAGCTTTTTCTTTATGCCGGTGTTTGGACTGAACAACGGAATTACTCCGATCATTGCATACAATTACGGCGCTCGCAAGAGAAAGAGAATGGTTCACACGATAAGATTAAGTATGACAGTGGCGTTCTGCCTGACCTGCATCGGTTTTATTTTGTTTGAGACAATTCCACAGGTGCTTCTTGGAATGTTCAATGCTTCTGCGGATATGCTGACGATCGGTGTGACGGCACTTCGGATTATTGGTATCCATTACCTGATCGCATGGTTCTGTATTATTGCGGGTACTGTGTTCCAGGCACTTGGAAAGGCAGTATTCAGTATGATCGTATCGATCATGCGCCAGCTTGTGGTACTGATCCCGGCAGCCTATGTTCTTGCCAGAGTCGGAGGACTTCATATGGTATGGTGGTCCTTCCCGATTGCAGAGGTGATCTCATTTATCGTTTCCACGATATTCCTGATCCGGATCTACCGGACGATCATACAGAAGATCCCGGCATAGTATGGATCACGACAATGCTTACAGATAAAGTAGAGACAATGAAAGTTCGATTATACTTGAAAGAAAAGAAAGTTGCGGAGGCAGTATGAAACATCGAATATCAGCGGTTATTGCGTGCATATTGGCGGGAGTGCTCCTGACAGCATGCAGTCTGGAAAGTGCGAAGACGGGAGAGAAGACACTGCCAAAGATTACGATTGGCGGGGCCATCTATAAACCGTACTTTTATAAGGACGTCGAAGAAAATTATACAGGCATAGATGTGGAGTTGGCAAAGGAAGCCTGTGCACGTTTAGGCTATCGTCCGGTTTTTAAAGAGATCGATCTGGGACAGCGAAAGGAGTTGTTGCAGAGTGGGAAGATCGATTGTATGTGGAGCTGTTTTAGTATTGATGACAATAATGATGATTATCTGTGGGCAGGACCGTATCTTTACAGCCGCCGTGTTGTTGTGGTACGGGGAGACAGTGATGTGACGAGACTTGCCGATCTGAAGGGCAGATCGATTGCGGTTCAGTCCAATTCTACTTCAGAGAAGATATTTATGAAGAGGGTCAATCATCAGATACCGGAGGTATCAAGAATTGCATCCTACCGAACCTTTGGAGAGGTATTTACGGCACTGCGTAAGGGGTACGTGGATGCGATTGCAGGACATGAGGGCGCACTTCTTGTTTATACACAGGATTATCCGGGACAGTACCGTTATCTGGATATGACGCTGCATCAGGCAAAACTTGGCGTTGCCTTTGCCAAAAACGGCGATGAAAAGCTTGCCGGACGGCTGACGACAGTATTAAATGAGATGTCAGAGGATGGGACAACGGGAAATATTATTGAAAAGTACGGATTAGATGTGGACAGAAATGTATATGGAGGGGCTGACTGATGGGGAAGACTGATGAGAAGATACAGGAATACAGCCCGTTCAAAATAGGGGGAATATTTAGTGTTATTGGAATCCTGTTTCTTGTAATTGTGTATGGGGCGGTGACAAATGCTGAGTGCAGTCAGGTAAAGAAAAATGCGGAGACAACACTGCAGTTTGTGCGTTCACTGTGCCGCAAATACGATGATTATCGGCTTGGAAATCTGACAAGAGACCTTCAGACAGTGATCAATAAATCAAGGACCTTAAGTTCATATGTGAAGGAGACTCAGGCATCGTTAGAAGAATATACGGATATGCAGGATCTAACGGGAATCTGTATTCTGGATGCGGATGCGAAGGTGGTACTCCGGTCGGGACAGCGTCCGCTGGAGGAGAAAGCACTTCTTAAGGCGATCCGTAAGGAGAGTAATCTGAAAAGCATTATTCAGGATTCCAGGAAAACCTATGCGGATCAGATCGAGCTGGAGGGACGTTATTATAATTATGCGTTGGTGGCAAGAACGAAAAAGCCCGGTGTAATCCTGTGTTACGATGATATTACGAGGACGATCGCAGATAAGAATGAACTTTCGCTTGGCTCACTTCTGGCGGGGGATACCTTTGAGGGTGATGCACAGATCATAGTAACAGATGGAAAAACGGTTGTCGGAACCAATGTATCCGATCTGCAGGGACTTGCGGTGGATCAATGTCCGGTCATCAGTGCTTACGGACAGGACAAGGTGCAGAACGACGGGAAATTGTTTGAACTGCGTGACAGCGGGAAAAGCTGGTACGGAAAGCAAGAGTTTTATCGCAGCTATTATTTATATGTTTTTTACAGCGACAAGAATGTTTTTGCCAATCGTATCTATTATATGCTGATCGCATGTGCGGGATACATGGTGGTATGTGTGCTGCTTGCCAATTTGCTGGAGCATACCAGAAAGCTGCGTCTTAAACATATGGAGAAGGAGTATCATCTGGTCAGCACGATCGCCAGTATCTATGAGGCCAATCTGCTGATACACCTGAAGGAGGATAGCTGGGAGGCGGTTGTAAAGTCTGAGCGTTTCAGTGAGGTGATTGATGGAACGCCATCGGCAAGAGAGATGTTAAAGGTATTTACGGACAGACTGGTACAGGATACATATCAGGAGGGCTTTACGAGCTTTGCAGAGCTTGATACGCTGGATGAACGCCTTCGTGGGAAGACATTTATCGGATATTCATATGAGAGCAAGCAGGGGCACTGGTATCTGTCGCTGTTCATTCCGCAGAGAGATGCCGGGGGAAGCCTGCAGTCTGTGATGTTGGTATTTCGCAATGTGACGGATCAGAAGAGAAAGGAAATGGAGTATCAGAAGCAGCTTCGTGTGACAGCAGAGGAAGCGAAACGTGCCGATGATGCCAAGACAGATTTCCTGCGCCGGATGAGTCACGATATCCGCACGCCGATCAACGGCATCCGTGGTATGGTAGAGATCGGAAAGTCCTGTGAAAAGGATGTGCAGAAAACGGATGAGTGCTATGATAAGATCCTTGGAGCGTCTGATTTCCTGCTGGATCTGGTCAATAACGTGCTGGATATGAGTAAGCTGGAGGCGGGAGAGATTGAAATGGAGCATAAGCCGTTTGATCTTAAGGAGCTTATGAAGGATTCGCTTCTGGTGGTGGAAAGTCAGGCGGCACAACACGGAATCACGATCCACAGGGATGCAGCGGAGGGCAATTACTGGCATTTTGTGGGAAACCCGCTTCACCTGAAGCAGGTTTTCCAGAATATTGTTTCTAATGCGATCAAATACAATAAAGAAAATGGTTCCGTTCGTGTATGGTGCCGCCAGATGTCCGTGGATGCCGGATATGCGACCTTTGAATTTGGCTGTGAGGATACAGGAATTGGTATGAGTCAGGAGTTTCAGAAGCATGCCTTTGATACCTTCGCACAGGAGTCAGACGCTGTCAGGACAACCTATTCCGGATCGGGGCTTGGACTTCCGATCGCCAAAAAGCTGGTAGAACATATGGGAGGTACCATTTCCTTTGTCAGTGAGCAGGGGAAGGGAACAACCTTTACGGTTCATCTGCCGCTGCAGATTGACCGGAAATATTGTAGCGGGGATGGTGAATCAAAGACCGGCGATGTATCCATTCAGGATCTCCGCGTGCTTTTAGTGGAGGATAACGAACTGAATATGGAGATTGCAGAATATATGCTGACCGACAAGGGTGCTGTTGTGACGAAGGCATATAATGGCAGGGAAGCACTGGAGAAGTTTGAAGCGTCAGACCCTGGCAGCTTTGATGTGATCCTGATGGATATTATGATGCCGGAGATGGACGGTCTTGAGACAACCAAAGCGATCCGGGGTCTGTCAAGAGAGGATGCCGGAAGTGTTCCGATCATCGCCATGTCCGCCAATGCCTTTGCAGATGATATTACAAGGAGCAAGGCGGCAGGTATGAATGCCCATCTTTCAAAGCCGCTTGATTTCGAGGAGTTATTCCGGACGATTAAACGGTATGGCGGTGCCGGGGCATCGTAAGGAATATTAATAACGAAAAGCATATTCAGAAATAAAATACAGGCAGAATGGTAAAGCTTACCGTTCTGCCTGTATTGATCTAAGACCTTTTGAGCTTTAAGGTCTGGATCTGCCCCAGTAGCCTTCGATCGCTTCCCGGTTCAGGTTTTCACCGATGACGATCAGGATCGCCTGGCCGACAGCGATCGGATGGATCTGCGTCTGTTTTAGCGTTGCATTGACAGCAATCCAGCTTTCATCCGGAAGCTTTTGGAAGCCCTTGATCCGGAAGACCTTGCCGCAGGCGGGGTCATTTAATATTTCGCGGCAGGACTTTTGAAGAAAATCTTCGGTAAATTCCATATTCATAAAATAAAGGCTGTCATAGGTCTTCTGACTGTCCATCCAGAGCTTGGCGTAATCGGCACCGTGATATCCACTGCTCATGATCTGACGGAAATCCTGTGTGGTCAGATCGGTCCAGTCCTTTTGGAAAACAGTCTGTCCGGCGGGAAGCGTCATATGAAGCTCATTCATAACACCGGTTACGAACTGTCTGGTCTCTTCAAGCTGCGCCGGTGAAACCTCCTGCACATGACTGTAGAGGACGGTACCGGCTTGTGCCGTCTGTGATGCCAGAATATAGCGGGAGTCTTTAGAGAGCTCCTGATCCGGAGCTGCATCGATGATCGTGATCACATTGCCGATTGCATACCAGCGGTCTAAAGGCTCCTCATGGAGGGCATCAAAGAATTCGTCCATATCAAAGATGCCTGAGGGTTCCACCAGTACACGGTCGTAGCCGCACATTCCCATCGCGATCAGCTTTGTTTTAAAACGTCTGCGGTGGCAGTCGGCATCACAGCCGCCGGCGACCATCTCCAGAGTACAGTTGTCACCGAGGATATCCTGCAGCAGCAGGGCATCGACATTGACTGCACCAAAATCATTTTCCAGTATTCCGATGTTTAGCCCCTGATCGATCAGATATTTCGCATATCTGCGGATAAACGTTGTCTTGCCGGAGCCGAGAAATCCCGTGATCAAATCAATCTGAATCATAGTTACAACCTCTTTTCTGTCTGTTTGTGGACAGTTTATCACAGATGTCCTTAAAAAGCATCTTTTATTCTGTGTATCATGATAGATATTATCGGCATATTCTTTTCTAATATGAGACTTTTTCATGATTATATAAAAAAATTCACAAAACGACTTGTCTCGATAAAATAATACCATTATAATTATCGTAATTAAGAGAAGAATGAACAAATAGAAAGAGGTATGAAAATGCAGCATAAAAAGAACTACGAAATAAGTCTATTCGTAATCGGATGCATTCTGATCAACTGTATCGGCAAGTATGCGGCAGCAAAGATGCAGCTTCCGCTCTGGCTGGATTCCTTTGGCACAGTCTGCAGTGCGTATGCACTGGGACCGGTGTGCGGTGGAATCGTCGGTGCAGCGACGAATGTGATCTACGGTTTTTCCCATCCGGTTTCCTGTATCTATGCCATCACCAATGTGGCACTTGGGATTCTGGTAGGACACTGCGCGGCAAGGGGATATCTGCAGAATCTGTTCCGGACGATGACACTCAGCTTTCTGGTTACCGTGGTGTCGGTGGCAGTATCGGTTCCGTTAAATATCCTTTTCTCCGATGGCAGAACCGGGAATATCTGGGGAGACGGTGTGATCGATCTGCTTGGACAGATGGGACTGATCCATTGGCTCTGTTATGTGATTGGAGAGTTTTACGTGGACTTTTTGGATAAGGTTGTGACGCTGGTGGCGTTTTTTGCCGTGCTGAAGCTGTTTCATGACCGGAGACAGAGAAAGCAGGAGACAAAGAATCCGAAGATACGTCCGAATCATGTGAAGACGGGAATCTTTGCAGGAATCCTTGTTCTGCTTGCCGCATGGCAGCCGGGCTGTGACATGAAGGCGGCAGCAGAAGAGCGTTATAACACATATGTCCAGACGATATATAACGATGGAAACGGGCTGCCGGGTGGCAAGGCGAATGATATTGCCCAGACAAAGGACGGTATCCTGTGGATCGGAACTTATGGCGGACTGTACCGCTACAATGGAAGCAGCTTTCGATGGATGAATGAATACGAGTCGGTCAAAAATGTCAACTGCCTTTATACGGATGAGGCAGGAAGACTCTGGATCGGAACAAATGACAGTGGTGTTTCGATCAGCATTAATGAAGAAATTTCCAATGTTATAGATTCCATGCACGGACTTCCCTCTGATTCGGTGCGATGCATTACAGAAAATTCCGATGGAACTTTTTACATCGGTACAACGGATGCGCTTGCCGTTGTATCCTTATCCGGTGGTCTGGCAGTTACGGATATGATCCCGGAGATCACCTATGCCAGAAGTCTTTCGGCGGATCAGGCAGGTCATGTGGCTGCAGTTACGGATGAGGGAGGTCTGTACCTTCTCCGTAACGGAGAGATCATCGCACAGTGGGAGAAAAGACCGATGCAGGCAGCATATTCCTGTTGTATGTTTGACCAGTCCGGCAAGCTGTATGTTGGAAGAACCGACAATGTGATCGAGGTCTATGAACCCTCCGGCAAGATCTGGAAGAACACGCAGGTGATCAAATGCGGTTCCTTGTCCAATATTAAGTCATTAAACCGCTCCGAGGATGGTGAGATCTTTATTTGTGCGGACAATGGAGCCGGTTATCTGAATGCAAAGAATGTTTATCAGGATATCAATACCAACAAGTTTAACAGCTCGATCGATCACATGCTGATCGATTATCAGGGAAACCTCTGGTTTACCTCATCAAGACTTGGTCTGTTTCGGATGTGTAAGTCTGTGTTTACGGAGATATTTACTGAGGTGGGACTGGATGAGGATGTCGTAAATACCGTGACAAAGTGGGACGGTAATCTGTATTTTGGTACAGACAGTGGTCTTGACATTGTAAATGGACGTATGACGGAGGTTCGGGAGAATGCACTGACAAGAAAACTGCAGGGCATCCGGATACGCTGTCTGATGGTGGACAGCCGCAACCATCTGTGGATCTGTACCTCCGGTTCCGGTGTGCTGGAGCTTGCCACGGATGGAACCATGCACAGCTATACAGAGAAGGAAGGGCTGCTCGGCGATAAGTTCAGAACTGCGATGGAGCTCACGGATGGAACCATTGCTCTGGCGGGCGACATCGGCATCAGTTTTGTCAAAAACGAAAAGATCACAGGAACGATCGGCACAGAGAATGGTCTTGCTAATCCAAAGGTGCTCTGTATGCTGGAGCAGAAGGACGGAAGTATCCTGGCAGGAACAGACGGTAATGGTATTGCACTGATCCGCAATCGGAAGGTGGTTTCGCATTACAAGAAGACAAACGGCTTAAGCTCCGGAGTTGTACTCAGAATGGTTCCGGATACCGATAACGGAGGTATTTTCGTGATCACGAGCAACAGTCTGTGCTTCATGAAAAAGGATCAGATCCGCGAGCTGAAGAATTTCCCGTATTATAATAATTTCGATATGGTTGAGGGAAATAAGGGGGAGGTTTTTGTGCTCAGTTCAGCCGGTATCTATGTTGTAGATAAGAAGAAGCTGGAAAACGGAGAGAAGTTAGATTATGATCTGTTAAATGCCACAAAGGGTCTGCAGGAGTCGTTGACGCCAAATGCATGGAATTATATTGACGAGAACGATAATCTCTATATTTCCGGTGGCTTTGGTGCGGTATATATGAATATCAATGATTACAATTCACACAATTTCTCGTACCGTATGCTGATGAAGTCGATCCGGCTGGACGGGGAGACATCTTATGTGGAGCGAGGAGAGGTCTTTCATATTCCGAGAGGCGTGTCACATATCGAGATCGTACCGGAAGTAGTCAATTACTCGATCAACGATCCGTATGTACGGGTATGGCTGGAGGGCTTTGACAAGGAGCCGGTCATTGTTGCTCAGAGTGAACTGAAAAATATTGTGTACACCAATCTGCCGACAGGAGACTATGTTTTCCACATGGCGGTGTACGATAACCAGAAAGCAAAGGTGATCGAGGAAAGCACCTATCCGATCGTAAAGGACAAAGAAATCTATGATCACTGGTGGTTTTATGTTTATTACGGTGCCGTCCTCGTTTTGACGATCGCATATCTGACCTGGCTGATCGTAAGAACACAGATCCAGAAGAAGCTGAATCTGCAGAAGAAGGAGCTGGAGCTTGCAAAGAACCAGATCCGGATGGGAAATGAGACGATCATCACGATTGCGAGAACGGTCGATGCCAAGGATGAAAATACCAGTCAACATTCCCAGCGTGTATCGGAATACTCTGTTATGATCGCAGAAAAGCTCGGATACGATAAGGAGGATCTGGAGGTGCTGCGAAAAACAGCATTGCTGCATGATATCGGAAAGATCGCGATTCCGGATCGTATCTTAAATAAAGCAGGCCGCCTGACCGATGAGGAATACGATGTGATGAAGTCCCATGTGATCCGGGGAGCAGAGATCTTAAAGAATTTTACGTTTATAGAGCATGTGGATGAGGGGGCACTGTACCATCATGAGCGGTATGACGGCAGAGGCTATGTGAATGGGCTGAAAGGAGAACAGATTCCGCTAAATGCGCGGATCATCGGTATTGCTGATGCCTTTGATGCGATGACAGCCAATCGTGTGTACCGCAAAAAGCTGGATCTTGATTTTGTGTTAAACGAACTGGAGAAGGGCAAGGGAACTCAGTTTGATCCCAAGCTTGTGGAGATCCTGTTAGGTCTTCTGGAGGATGGAACGATCGATGTAGAGAGTCTGTACGGCAGAAAAGATATTCTGGAACAGTCATAAAAGAAAGAGGGGCATGGTATGAAGAGAATATATTTGATCACATTTAGCAGCGCACTGCTCGTTGTACTGGCGGCGTTCTGCCTTCATGTACTGATGCGGGATGACACAAAGCAAAGAAAGATCACTATCGGCTT
Organism: Jutongia sp.; assembly: GCF_057878315.1. Classification (NCBI taxonomy): domain Bacteria; kingdom Bacillati; phylum Bacillota; class Clostridia; order Lachnospirales; family Lachnospiraceae; genus Jutongia; species Jutongia sp. Next base: position 26,312 of record NZ_DBLXSO010000039.1, read on the forward strand.
TGTCTATGTGGGAGATACCAGTACCGCCTATACGGGCAATTTTGTCAAGGCGCAGAGGGCAGTTGAAAAGAAATACGCCGGGCAGGTGAAGACGATCCCGAAGTTTAATGTGACAGAGGGAAGCGAGGAGAGTATTTTGCAGGAGCTGGTGGATGATGGCTGTGATATGATCTTTACGACAAGCTTTGCGTTTGGAGAAAAAGCAAAGGAATGGGCAGGAAAGTATCCGAAGGTGCAGTTCTGCCAGTCGACCTGTGCCAATGCCAACGATAAGCCGGTTTATAAAAATTATCACACATATATGGGAGCAATCTATGAAGGAAGATATATCTCCGGTGTGGCAGCGGGCATGAAATTAAAGCAGCTGATTGATGAGGGAACCATTACGAAGGAGCAGGCAAAGGTCGGATATGTCGGAGCATATCCGTATGCGGAGGTAATCTCCGGATATACGGCATTTTTCCTCGGTGTGCGATCCATTGTGCCACAGGCACAGATGACCGTAAAGTACACAAACACATGGGGAAGCTATGCCTTAGAGAAGAAATGTGCCTCCGGGCTGATCCGTGAGGGCTGCGTGATCATATCACAGCATTCCGATACGACAGGACCGGCGGTAGCGTGTGAAGAGGTCAAGGGAGAAAAAATCGTGTATCATGTCGGTTATAATCAGAGTATGGCGGATGTGGCGCCGACAACGTATCTTACCGGGTGCAGGATCAACTGGGAACCGTACATTTCCTCTGCCGTGCAGGCAGTCATTGAGAACCGGGATATTGAAAATGAGGAGAATGCGACCGTAAATGGAAATGATGCCGGAGCAGGTTTTGATCAGGGGTGGGTGCAGATGCTGGAATTGAATGAGCTGATCGCCGCACCCGGAACCAGGGAAAAGATAGACTCTTTGATACACCGGTTTGAGCAGAAGAAGGTACATGTATTTCAGGGGGATTATATCGGGGTGGATCCGGAGGATGACACGGATCAGATCTCCTTGAAAAAGGAATATAAAGAGAATGAAAAGAGCTCGGCACCGACATTCCATTATGTGCTGAAAGATGTCATAAAGATTGAATAGAAAGCGGTGTTTTATTTGTAAAAATGTTACAAATACGATATAATATACTCGAAGGAAAAAGTAAATCATTTTATCACGGAACCGGCACGCATAGACCGGTTCCGGTAGTTTATGGGAAAGGAAGGAACAGTTATATTATGCGAAAAAGCAGAAAACTAATGGCAGTTCTGATGTCTGCTGCAATGATGGTTTCAGGACTGAGTGGGGTAAGTGTCCCGGCAAAGGCAGCAAAGAAAACGCCTGTCCGTCTGAATAAGACAAGCGTATCAGTCAAAAAGGGCAGGAAGGTGACCTTAAAGGTCAAGAAGAACAAAACGGTAAAGGTAAAATCCTGCAAATGGACCAGCAAGAAGAAAGCCATTGCAGTGGTTTCAAGGAAGGGCGTTGTTACCGGAAAAAAGGCCGGTAAGACAACCATCACTGCAGCAGTAAAGTATCAGATCAGGGGTAATAAAAAGCTTAAGACAAAGAAATTAAACTGTAAGGTCACGGTGAAGGCTGCAGCAGTGAAAGCGTCGCAGACACCGGCAGCACCGGCAAGCTCTGCGGCAGTGACAGCACCAACACAGACACCGGCAGCTTCGGCAGCAGCACCGACAATCATACCTACGGTTGTTCCGAGCACAGCACCGACACCGAATCCGGACAAGTCTAAGAACGGCATCCGCAAGTATGATGACGGTCAGATGGACAAGACAATGACAGCACCGGAGCTTATGCAGAAGATGGGACAGGGATGGAACCTTGGTAATACACTGGAAAGCTGCGGCATTGATACCAGCGAACTTCAGCCGTCAGAGATCACACCGACGGTATATGAGACAGGCTGGGGGCAGCCGGAGACAACCTACAAGATGATCACGGCGGTTAAGAAATGTGGCTTTAACACCGTTCGTATTCCGGTAGCATGGTCTAATATGATGCCGGATGACGGTACATATACGATCAATGACGCATATTTTAATCGTGTTGAGACAGTAATGAACTACTGCTTTAGAAATGATATGTACGTTGTTCTCAATATTCACTATGACAGTGCATGGTGGGGCATGTTTGGCGCCGCTGACAGCGAGGGCAATGCGAGAGAGGATGTCCGTAAGGAGGCCTGGAAGAAGTATGAGGCAATCTGGACACAGATCGCAGAGCGTTACGGTGAGTATGGAGATCATCTGATCTTCGAGTCAGCGAATGAGGAGTTAAGTGATTTTGTCGGCGGAGATAATCTGGGTCTTAACACGAAGTACGAGGGAGTACAGGGAAATCTCACCAATGATGAGGCATATGAAGTGACAAACCGGATCAACCAGAAGTTTGTTGAGATCGTGCGTAACAGCTCAGATAAGCTTTTCTGTGAGAACAACAAGTACAGACAGCTTCTGATCGCCGGCTTTGCAACCGATCTGGACAAGACCTGCGATGAACGTTTTAAGATGCCGACCGATACCGTAGCAGAGAATGGTCAGACAAAGCTCAGCGTTTCTATTCATTATTATTCACCATATGGCTGGGGAATCTTAGAGGATAAGACGAATGCGGATTATCAGGGAAGCTGGGGGTCACAGGAGGATTACGATTATCTTCATTCACAGTTTGACAAGCTAAAGAAATTCTCCGACAATGGCTATGGAATCATTATCGGAGAGTACGGCTTTGGTAATACCGACAAAAAGGGCATTCCGGCATATGTGAAGGAAGTTATGACATACGGTAAGAAGATCGGAGCAACTCCGGTTCTCTGGAACAATTCCGTATTTGACCGCTACGATGGTGTAATCTGCTTTAAGGATTTTGCACAGATGCTTGAGGAGGTAACGGGAGCAACAAATGTTCCTTTGGAAGAGGGCGCTGTTGACACAGGAACAATGCTGGTTGAGAAGCTAAGCGATGCAGATGTAGCCAAGATGAAGGTTGTTGCATCCTGGGAAGGAATCTGGAGCCGTACCAACAACAAAGGAATTACGGCAGATGGTAAGCCGGATCTTTCTCTGGGCGAGGTTGGTAACTTTGAGACAACAAGCTGCAGTGATGGTCTGACCGTTCAGTCCAACAAGTGGTTCTGGCAGTTGTTTTTGACCTATGACTGGTCGAAATTAAAGAAGCCGGCGATCCGTGTGACAATGGCTTCCGATGAACTGAGCAGCAAGGCGGATTTCCAGTTTGCATACTGCAAGGGTAAGGATATCAATGCAACTCACTTTGACACAATGGATCACGCAGAGTATAATGAGGCAGTGCTTGCACTTAGTGCAGAGAAGCTTGCCGGTGTCAAAAACTGGATTGAGTTCTCCTCTCCGACAGAGGGAGCATCGATTACCAAGATTGAGATTCTGGATCTGGCAGAATAAGAACTTTCCAAGTAGAATACGATTCATAAGATTTTTTAATGATAAAGATCATCTTTTGTCCGGTGATACCGGATGGAAGATGATCTTTTTGATGTATCGGAAATCCACAATGTATTGCTCTCACAAAATTATTAACTAAGACTTCCCATACCAAAGATGGAGATTCGCCCATAATATTTCTTATGTCCGGAAAATAAAATATGAATTTTGCCTGAGAAATCAGTTGATCCGTGAACTATGACTAAAAAATTGACGCAGATCAGTAGGATTTCCGAAAAATCTTTGCTTTGCAATGCTTTGATAAATACGCATCCGCACGACTGA
>NZ_DBLXSO010000040.1:0-28328 GCF_057878315.1 Jutongia sp.
CGGAATCATCAAAATAATTAGCGATTAATATTTTTTCCGTAATATTATCAATCACAAATGCTCCATTATACACAATTAACGGAATTTTTGCATTTATTCCTGCGGTCACTTTTTTCGCTGTAACTAAAGAACGTGCCGTAGCATAGGAAAAAATCATCCCTTCTTTAACCAATGAATTGATTACTTGATTTGTGTATTTAGAGGTTACTTCGTTACTTCTCAATAATGTCCCATCTAAATCTGAAACATACAAATCACTCATGCATTATCCTCCGTCAACTTCATATTTTTCACTTCCCATTGTACCATGCACAATTCTCACATTCCACTTATATTTTTTGAAGATCCCGCATCCGTCCAATCCTGCATCTCACCTGTCAAAACTAAGCTGGCATATTCCATAGGGTTGTCAAGAGCCATATATAAATTTCATGGCTTTTTCGTCCTTTCGTTTTATTACAGATAAGCCGGTTGTTTTTAAGGTTAAAACCAAAAAACTATTTGTATATTTACTATTTTTTGGTATAATCTATAAGGGAAGAGATCATAGGAATGTTCTGTCGCCGTTTGAAGACGGCAGATTATATTAGGAAAGGTCTGGGTATTATGATTATAAGAAATGATTATATAAAAGCAGTAGAACCCTTTATAGATAAGCCGGTCGTAAAGATTTTGACAGGTGTTCGACGTTGTGGCAAATCAACCATTTTCCGGATGATCAAGGAAGAATTGATCCGCAGAGGAGTATCCGGAGAAAATATCATTGAGAAGCGGTATACGGAAATGGATATTCCGGAGGATATAACGGCACAGCAGATGTATCAGGAGTTGATCGCAGCAATAGGGGAGAAAGAGCACTGCTATCTGTTTCTGGATGAAATACAAGAGGTGCATAATTGGGAAAAGGCAGTGAACAGCATACTGGAGAATGGCAAAGCGGATATTTATGTGACCGGATCAAATTCAAAATTAATGTCCAGTGAAATTTCCACTTATTTAACGGGGCGTTTCGTTGAAATCCCTGTGTTTACATTATCTTTTAGAGAATATCTGGAATTTAAGAAAGAACGTGCGATGTCGCAGACGGAACTGTTGGAAGAATATATTCGATTCGGAGGCTTTCCGATCATTGCACTTGGTGAATATGAGGAAACATCAGCATATCAGATCGTGAATGGTATTTATCATACCGTCGTATCCCGTGACATTGTAAAAAGGCATCAGATCAAAAAACAGGAATTATTTGATCGTGTTGTGAAATATATTATTGAAAATACAGGAAAAACTTTTTCAGCCAATTCAATTTCGAATTTTTTGAAAAATGAGCATAGAAGTGTTTCCGTAGAAAGTGTTTATAATTATTTACGCTGGCTTCAACAGGCATTTATTATTTTTCCCTGTGCACGTTATGATCTTCAGGGAAAAAGTGTCTTAAAGACGCAGGAAAAGTATTACCTCGCAGACATTTCCCTGCGTTATGCTTTACTTGGTTATAACAGAAAAATGCTGGACAGTACAATGGAAAATATCGTTTTTCTGGAACTAAAACGGCGTGGATATGATGTATTTATAGGAAAAAATGGAACGAAAGAAATAGATTTTATGGCAGAGCGCAGGGATGAAAAGATATATGTACAGGTATGCGTACAGCTTCCGGTAAATTCAGACCGCGAAATAGCAAATCTTATGGAGATCAGAGATCATTATCCCAAATATGTCGTTACGTTAAACACCATGGATACAGGAAACGAGAACGGCATTCGCATCGTTCATCTGGCGGATTTCTTGTTGATGGATAAATTTTAATACTTATCAGTCAATGCACTTGATTGATAAGAGCTGAAACGTTATCTTTGACAGTTTGAAATCAAAAATTGGTTGAAATTCTAGGAATATAATACTTACGATAAAAAATCACGAACTGCTATTGGAAAAATAGGTTGTTGCTTGCATAATGAGCTGGAAAGGAAAGAGCATGAAATACTACAGACCGGAATATGATTTGAAGGTGATCGGGCGAAATCTGAAAAGACTGCGGATGGTCAAAGGATTGTCAGTGGAAGAGGTGAGAGAATATCTGCGGCTTGGTACACCGCAGGCTGTTTACAAATATGAAAGCGGCAAGGGATATCCTCCGGCTGATACAATGTTTGCATTAATGGAATTATATGGGGCAGATATGTATGACATTATAGATGAATATGTGGGAACGGTCGAAGTTGAGATTAAGGAAGGAAGCGAGGCAGGTGATTTCAAGCTTGAAACTGTGACTTTCATGAAAGTGTGTCGGAGGGATCGTCTCAAATATATGAAAAAGTACGCAGAAATGTTGGAAAAATATTATAAGGCAGGATAGAATAATACGAGAATTTGTGATATGCCGTATGTAATCACAGATTCTTTTTTGTACACTCCTATGACAGAGAATTAAACTATGCGTTGAATGACAAAAATGGTGTGCTCATTTAAAATAAAGTTATTAAATTTATGGAGGTTCAGAAATGGGCATTTTTATTCATTTAAATATATCGAAATCAGTAACGAAAAAGGAATGGGAAAAGGTATATAATGAAACGCTTTTTTTGATTGACAAGCTTCCTTTGGCAGAAAAAATCACAAAAAATATTCATGGCATTGATACTATTTGTCTTGTTCGAACGAAGGAACGCACGGAAAAATATGGCTGGATTAGAGAAGAGACTCGGACAGGCTGGTTTGCAGATGGCGATTACAATTGGATGAATACTGCAGAGGATTACTTTCTTTCGCGTGATTTAGTAAAGGAGGATGAAATTGATCCTAGGGCCGGAGATGCCATTTTATGTTATCTTGCGGCACATTGTCTTGGTTACAGATGGAAGGATGATATCTGTAGTCATACTTATGGAATATGGGGAGGTAAGACACAGGGAGAGGTATATCATATGTATTTGCTGGCGATTGCCTGCCTTATTGAAGCGAGGCTGGGGGAGAAGGCTTTCGTATATGGAGATATCACCAGAGGACAGTGCAGGAAAGCTGTAGAGATTGCCAATAAGTATCTTGAGAATCCAATCGAAATGCCGGATAGGTGCTATATGGACAGATTATTTGATAGAATTTCTAAGTTGCCTCTTTCTTTAGAGGAAAAGTACAGATTATTTGACAGTGCATATCTTGGCAGCAAGGATGGAGAATATGGAGATTTCGTGCGAAAAGTGTTTTCGGAAGGTACTATAAGTACATGCTGGAAAAAGAAACTTACTGAATATGAAATCGGTACCTCTGGATTTAGCAGTTTTTTCCGCGAATACATGACACAGGGATTTGGATTGGAAGAACTTTGTGGTTATGTCAAACTGCAGGATAAAGATGGTCAGGATATCCACAGGAAGTTTGTGATGCGTATTATGGATGCAAAAATGCACATAAGAGAAAAAAACTGTGAGGATCCACTTTCTATTGATCCGGAGGCAGCGGGAACATATAGTATCTGGACATTGTTTGCGCAGTTTGGATTTGCCGGAGCCAGAAATAAAAAGATTGATCGCTATATTCCGATTGATGAAATACGAAAGGCGTTGAGGGCAGGCATGAGTCAGTATGTTGATATAGACCAGATTATAGATGAGTATCTTGAAAAGGAAGCGCAGCAGATAGAAATTAATCTGGAAGAAGCAAAAAAGTCGGAGGAGTCATTCGAGCAGGCAGTAGAGCAGGACGCATCTGAAGTATTCAACCAGATTATGGACAAAAAACGGGAGGAATTTGAGAAAGATCAGGAAAAGTATGATATTGGCGAAGCGGAAAAACTGAAGTTTTTTGAGAAGGATGATACCATAAGAACAGGGTTGGCAGAAGCTCTGGGAAAATCACGAAAGTTTTTGGATTCCATTTTGGAGGAAAAAGAGTATAAAGAATGGAAAGAAAAATCTGCTCATGAGAAATGCGAATGGCTGGTTGAAAGTAATAAATATATCTTAATCCGGGATAAGGATTGGGAGAAAATCTTTACAGATATTGAAAACAATGGGGATAGCTTTGGCAGATATTATTCTATTATGCGTGTGAAGATGGATAGTGATAGTCTGGTCGATATGTGTTCCGCATTGATGATCAATGATGATCTGTACGATTATAGTAAAACACTTGCGGAACAGTTAGAAGAGTAAAATTCTGTGTGGATTATTAGCCAATAGACTTGACGAGTGCTAAAATAAGTGGTATAACATAATCGAAAGTAAAAATGCAATACAGCAGGGTTGATATATTGGATGGTTTATCACCCTATTAACAGCCTTGGAGGGATGCGAACCGGTTCGTATGCCTCTTTTCTGTATATTTTCAAAGCTTCCGTTTTCCCGGTAGTAAGTGCCGGGAAAATGGACAGTTTCATTTTATTCGGAGGTGAGGATGATGAAGAAACGAGATTATTATGATGTCCTTGGTATCCGGAAAGGAGCGGATGAGAAGGAAATCAAAAAAGCATACCGTAAGCTTGCCAAGAAGTATCATCCGGACGTAAATCCGGGGGATAAGGAAGCAGAGAAGAATTTTAAAGAAGTAACCGAAGCATATAATGTACTTAGTGATGCAGAAAAGAAAAAGCTCTATGATCAATATGGTTTTGCAGCGTTTGAAGAAGGAGGAGGAACAGGTTCTACAGGAAACGGACATTTTTATCAGAGTTATGGCGGTCCTGATTTTGGGACAGGTGGCTACCGGGAATATCATTTTAAGGGTGGCGATATGGATGATATCTTTGATGATATTTTTGGTGGTATGTTTCATGGAAGATCCCATGAAGAGAGCTCTCGCGGGCAGAGCCATTATGGTTTTGGCAGTGGTTTCCGTCAAGGCACAGGAAATGGCTTTGGAGGATTTGGACAGGGTACCGGAACGGCGAAAGGAGAAGATCTGGAGGCACAGACAGACATTACCTTTGAAGAGGCGGCCTTTGGCTGTGACAAAACAATCCATCTGGTTTCGCAGGACGGTTCCGGACAGAGAACATCCCTGCAGGTACACATTCCTGCCGGGGTAAACGATGGAATGCGTGTACGTCTTCGTGGCAAGGGACAGCCGGGATATGGAGGTGGTCCGGCCGGCGATCTGTTTTTAAAGGTGCATGTACAGCCTAAGCCGGGATTTGACAGAAAGGGAATGGATATATATACTCAGATTGAGGTCCCTTTTACAACGGTAGTTTTTGGCGGCGAGGCACCGGTAGATACGCTAAGTGGCAGAGTCATGTGCCGCATTCCGGAGGGGACGCAGGCAGGTAGCAAGATCCGGCTTCGTGGAAAAGGCATTGTGTCCATGAAGGATTCTTCCGTTCATGGAGATGAGTATGTGACAGTACAGGTAAAGGTGCCAAAGAATCTGAATCCGCAGGCAAAGCAGAAGCTCCGGGAATTCCAGCAGATATGTGATGGAGAATGTCATAGCCGGAGAGGCAGTGCTGCCTGAGAGAAGATCATTGAAGAAATCAGTGGGCGGGTGTATTGCTGTCTGTGACAGAAAATAGAAATTAAAAAGGTAGAAAACTATAAAAATAAGAAAGAGAGGACATTTCATATGAGTGAAACAATGAAAACAATCCGTACCAGAAGAAGTATTCGCAAATTTCAGGAGAAAATGCCGGAGAGAGAACTGATTGACCGTGTGATCGAAGCCGGAACATATGCAGCCACAGGAATGGGCAGGCAGTCACCGATCATTGTAGCGGTATTAAATAAAGAGGTGAGAGATAAGCTTTCTCATATGAATGCGGAGATTATGGGAGCGGCGGAGGGAACCGATCCTTTTTATGGTGCGCCGGTTGTACTGATCGTACTGGCAGATAAGGCAATGCCAACCCATGTGTATGATGGTAGTCTTGTTATGGGAAATCTGATGCTGGCAGCTAAAGATGCAGGGCTTGGAAGCTGCTGGATTCACCGTGCGAAGGAGGAGTTTGAAAGTGAAGAAGGAAAAGCGCTTTTAAAATCTCTGGGAATTACGGGAGATTACGAGGGCATAGGCCATTGTGTTCTTGGATATGTGGACGGCGATGAGCCGGAGGCAGCACCACGCAAGGACGATTATGTATATTATGTGGAGTAAAACGATGAACATGAAGATTTTCCAGACACTGAAAAATTATAAATTAAATTATCTGCCAAAGGATATTCTGGCAGGTATTATCATAGCGGCAGTATCAATCCCAATATCCATGGGATATGCGGAGGTCGCAGGACTTCCGCCTGTCTATGGACTGTATGGGTCTGTACTGCCTATTTTAATTTTTGCTATGTTTACCACGTCACCTCAGTTTATCTTCGGAGTAGATGCGGCACCGGCAGCGATCATTGGTGCGGCGGCTACGGGACTGGGCTTGCAGGCACAGTCTCCTGAAGCCATGGCATTTATTCCAATGACAGCATTTTTTGCCGGAGTTTGGCTTATGATCTTTTTCTTATTAAAAGCAGGAAAGATGGTAGACTACATATCTACTCCGGTTATGGGAGGTTTTATCAGCGGAATTGCGGTAACGATCATATTAATGCAGATTCCCAAAATACTGGGAGGCAGCTCCGGGACGGGAGAGCTGCCGGAGCTGATCGTTTCCATTATAGAAGCGGCATCGCATATCAATCCGGTTTCTGTTGCACTGGGGATTTGCTCTCTGGCAGTGATCGTTGTGGCAAGGAAGCTGGCACCAAAGTTTCCTATGGTGATCGTGGTTATGGCGGCGGGGGTATTGTTGACCATTTTTGGTCATATTGATCAGTATGGGGTAAAGCTGTTATCTGCTGTGGAACCGGGACTGCCACATTTTCAGTGTCCGCAATTTCGGTCAGTAGATCTGTCTCAGGCAGCAGGACGCGGACTGATGGTTGCCGTTGTGATCATGGCGGAGACACTGTTATCGGAGAATAATTTTGCATTTCGAAACGGATATAAGATCAGAGATAATCAGGAAATACTGGCATGTGCGGTGGGAAATATTGCATCGGCAGTTGTTGGATGCTGTCCGGTCAATGGAAGTATTTCCAGAACGTCCATGAATGACCAGTATGGCGGCAGAACACAGATGGTTTCCGTTGTGGCAGGTTTTACTATGATATTACTGCTGTTGTTTGGTACGGGATTTATTGGATATCTTCCGGTGCCGGTTCTCACGGCCATTGTGATATCTGCTCTTATGAAGGTGGTAGAATTTGATCTGGCAGAAAGGTTGTTCCGCGTCAGCCGGAACGAATTTTACATTTTTATGGCTGCCTTTTTTGGTGTCCTTTTACTGGGGACGATTTATGGAGTGATCATAGGAATTATTCTTTCCTTTATCGCAGTGGTCTTGAAAGCGACGAATCCCCCAAGGGCTTTTCTGGGAGTTATTCCGGGAAGAGAGGGCTTTTATGATTGCAGTAAGAACCGTTATGCCCATGAAATTGAGCATGTGATGATCTACCGTTTTAGTGAGAGTCTTTTCTTTGCCAATGTAAAGACTTTTCAGGAGGATATTGAGAACAGCATAAAAGAGGATACAAAAGTTGTCATTGTGGATGCCGGAGCTATGACAAGTATTGATATTACTGCGGCAGACAGGCTGGAAATGATGTGTGACCGTTTTGAAAAACAGGGGATACATTTTTATATGACAGAGCATATGGCATCAGTGAATGAGCAGATGAGACAGCTTGGGATCGGACATCTGATTGAAAAAGGAAATGTACGCCGGACCATTACGGCAGCACTTCATGACAGCGGATACATGGAGCCATATGTTCTCAAAGAATATACTGTCCGTAAAAACGGACATATGCTTAATATTCCCGCGGAAACAGAAAATACGCTGGAGGAGTTTACCTGGGCTTTTGGTGACGAGACAGTGGATCAGATTGAAAAGCGTGTACATCAGGTGTTGGAGAGCATTCACAGTATGCCGGACTGGGAAGAGATTGCGGAGCAGGGAATCGAGAGCAGTCTGAAATACTGGCATGGTCTTGGAGCCATTGATGAGGATGAGTTTTTACGACGTATGGAGATTCATATGGATGAACTGCCGGAAAAACTGGCGGATCAGGATCACCGCAGGATTATTCTCGGCTTGCTGGAAAAACGGCGTCATCATATCCGGGAGCAGATTGGCAGAGAACATCCGGAGGTATTGGAAAAGCTTCAGAGACGCCGGGAAAAGCTGGAACAGCGGCTGGAAAAACAAAATCCGGAGGGAGCCCGCAGATTGCGCCAGTGGGAGCGTGAGCTTCGCTGGAAAAAAGAAGAAAATGAAACGATATAAAGGGGGGTTGTATGAGCTTGGATTTTAAAATCGCAGTGTGTGACGATGAGGCCTATTTTCAGGACAGAATAAAAGAACTATTGCAGAAATATTTCAAAGAGAATGGACGTTCTGTTTCAATCGACCTGTATGATAGTGGTTCTTCCTTTTGCAGTGATCCGGATAATTTTAAAGCGTATGATGTCGTATTTCTGGACATTGAAATGAGAGAAATGAACGGGATGGAGACGGCATATGCCATTCGGGAGCAGAATGAAAATGTTGATATTGTTTTTATTACGGTCATGCTGGATTATGCTGCGGAGGGATATCGTGTAGATGCAGTGCGTTATATTATCAAAGATGATATGGAACAGCTTCTTCCGGAATGCATGGATGCCATTTTGCGGAAAAGAAGAAAGAATAGGGTAGAGATGGAGTTTCCCTTTGTTGGAGGGAAGAGACAGGTTTTATTGGAGGATATCATATACATAGAAAGCCGTTCTCATCAGTTGTGGTTTGAGAGAAAAGGGACACAGATGTATATGTACGGACAGATCAATGATCTTCAGAAGAAGCTGGCAGATTTTTCATTTATTCGGCCACATCAGAGTTTTCTGGTCAACTTAAAATATATAGATCGGATCCGGAATTATACGATCTATATGACAAATGGAATGGAAATTCCGGTGACGAAACCGCGATATGTGGAAGTCAAAGAAAAGTTTTTTGATTATAAAGAGAAAATGTAGATATTATGTAAGGAAACAAAGTTATGTTGGAAGAAGTGTTAAAAGGTGTCAGCATTGTGTTATATGAAGCACTCTGCTGTAAGATTTTTTTTGATATTTTTTTGAAAAGAAAATATGCCTCTCTGCAGGCAGATATTATTTCTGTGGCACTGCTGACAGGATTATTTTTGCTTTGTGCTGTCAGTACACAGTTTGGAGGCTATTATATTTATCGGATGATGGCAGCGGTTGCCAGTATTTTATTGTTTTCTTTTATATTTTATTCAGGGAAATGGCTTCCAAGGATATTTCTTGCAATTCTGTTTTATGCACTTTTGATCTGCGTGGATTATCTTGGGCTGATCTTTGTGGACCGTCTGCTTGACCCTGGTGTTTTAGCCAATAATTTTATACAGGTGCTTTTGGTGCTGTTATGTAAAACGGTTTTATTTATTTTTGTGCTTATACTGGATTATTTGTGGAAAAGAAATCATGAGATCTGCATGAAAAGCTCCGAATGGATCCTGATGATCAGTTTTCCGGTTTTGACGGTCGTGGTCATCATGGTTATGATGTTTTCTTTTCGGGAGAATAACAGTGCAGCCGGATATGTGACTGTAGCACTCTGCATGGCGGTCATGAATATTATTCTGTTTGCTCTGCTTAAATATGTTTCCCAAAGAGAATATGAATACACCCAGCTGCAGCTGTTACAGGAAAAAAATAAAGAGAAAATGCAGTCGTATTACGGTGGCCGTGAGGATTATAATCAGAAAAAGAGAATGCTTCATGATTACAATAATCAGGTGCAGTGTATACGAGGACTTCTGCAACAGAAAAAGTATAAAGAAGCAGAAAATTATGCCGGAAAATTGACACAGACCCTGTTGGATGGAAGCGAAGTGGTGGACGTCAACAATTCCGTTATCAATGTGGTACTGAATCAGAAATACAGGCTGGCAAAGAGTAAAGGCATCACAGTATCGTTTCAGATCAATGATCTGTCGGGAGCGTGGATGGAAGAACAGGATATGGTCATTTTGTTAGCGAACCTTTTAGATAATGCTATTGAAGCATGTGAGAACAGAAAAGATGATCCGGTAATACGATTAAAGCTTCTTCGGGAGAATTCCCAGATTTTATTATCTGTACAAAATCCTGTGGAGAGCACTCAGGACATGATCCATGATCAGCTGAGTACCAGTAAAGCAGACAAAGCGAACCATGGCATTGGATTAAAGAATGTTCAGATGGTGTTGGAAAAGTATGACGGGATGAGCCGGATACATAGTGAAGATGGCTGGTTTTATTTTACGGCAATGATCCCGGATGAAAAATAATAGTCAAATTTTGCTGCTTTTAGTCAAATATTGTCATTTGTATTGATTTCTTTTTCATGATTGTGTAAAAAAGTAATTGGATGAAACAGGACAACGGCAGCATTTTTTGTTAAATATCTGATTCAAAAGAAAGTCTTGGCGAAAAGAGGAACGTGAAAATTCTGGCTATGTGTTAATTCTGTATACGGAAAAATGATTGCATGTGTTCTATTGATCGCGATCGTATTTTTGGTGGGAAAAACCATTGCTCCTTATCTTTGCTGTCAGTTTTATGATGCTGAGGCTGATGATGGGCGGGGATCATGTGGGAAGTTTTATCGAATGTTCGGCTAAGAGTGTTTTTTCTGAACAAGAAAGGGTTGTGCCTGAACATTTTCATCTGTTTAGGCAACAACCCTGTTGATTGTGAGCTATTTGATAAATTTACTGTGCGATCAAATTCCATTTCTGACAGTTATGTCCGTTGTAAACCCATTGCTGTACATTGCCGTTATTGCTGCGGTTTGCATTAGCAATCTCGACAACACTCTTACAGCCGGAAGACTTTGTATAAATGCTGTAGCTTCCGTCAGAATTTTTTACAAGCTTGTAAAGCTGGGCACTGCAGTTGGTATTTTTGTAAATTCCGATGTTTGTCCCGTTTGCACTGCTGTTGCATGAAACGTCCAGAAGGAATGTCCTGCCGTCTCCCAGACAGGAGTAAATATAGTAATATCCTTTTCCGTCAGGAACAAATTTCCAGGTATTATTTGCTTTTGCTTTGGAAGCAGAGTACTGGATGACATTTGTACCGTTTACCGCTTTCGCACCGCAGACATCCATATACAGACCACTGTTTACGTTTTTCAGCATATATGTTTTGCCGGTATCAATACTGCTTGTGGAACCGGAGGTATTGCCTGAGGACGGATACACGGCAGTGATGGCATTGATGATCTTTGGCTGTGTGACTGCACCGGTATTGCGGTTAAATAAACCGAAACCATATGTGCCTGTTGCACCGTTATCCCACCAGATTGGAATACAGCCGTATTTCTTTGCGTAAGTGCAGACTTTGGAAGCAAATTCTGCACGACATGCCGTGTTGTTTGAATCGAAAGCAGATTTATCAATGGCACCGTATTCTCCGATCACGACCGGATATCCCTGGCTGCAGAATTTGTTATACAGACTGTTAAACTGGGATTTCAGATAAGACTCATCGCCCCAGGAATCAACCTTTGAGCTGTTGTTTGCCTTGCTTCCCCATTGGGTTGCCGTGGTACTTTCTTCTCCGCAGAAGCCCCAAGGATCATAATAATGAACAGAGATCATGATGCGCTTTCCGCCGGCAGTGCAGTTGTTGTCGGTAGGAACCCGGAAACCATAATCGCCTACGGTGTAGTTGATGTTAGTGTTCCAGCCTGGGAGCATTAACCAGCGCTTCGCATTGTTTCCGCCGGAAGTGCGTACGGTATCTACAAAGATCTGATTGAGCTGATTGATATTTTCATAATATGTTCTGTTTGGAGTTCCGTAAGTGCCATCAAATTCTTCATTCATGGATTCGAAGATCAGGTGCTGGTCATATGAGCGGAAACGTGTGGCGATCTGTTTCCAGCATGCTTTGTATTTGGCACGGATCGCAGTCTGGTTGGAACCGTCACAGAAAAGCCAGCCGCCATCGACAGAGTGATAGCCATCGCCGTGCATGTTAATAATGACATACAGGTCATTAGCAATACACATATCAACTACCTGCTGTACCCTGTTTAACCACGATGAATCGATGGTGTAACTTGAGTTGCTGCTGATCTTGCCCAAATAGGAAACCGGAATACGGATGGAACGAAAACCGGCATTTTTGACTGCCTTGATCAGATTGGCGTTGATCGTAGGATTACCCCAGCTTGTTTCATTTGGCGTTCCGTTTAGGGATGCTTCCAGCTGATTTCCAAGGTTCCAGCCGGCTCCCATTGCAGATGCGATCTGGCTCTGGTTCAGATTAACAAAGCTCGCAGCTTTTGCAGTTTTTGGAGCAGAAAAACCATGAAAACCATTGAGCGTGGACAGTGTTACAGCTGCCGCCATTACGACAGCAAAGATTTTTTTCAATCTCATAAACCCTCCTTTGAAAAAGCTCTGCCTTTTCGAAATATTTTTTGTTTTGCTCACCCTGGAATAAATGTTAGCATGGTTTGTACAAAATAACCATATATAAAACGATTCATAAGATAAAATCGGCAAAAATGACAAAAATATTGCAACTTAAATGATTTACTATAACATTTAAGTCGGATAAATTGCACAAATTTGGAAACGTAGTATGTACAACTTTGCTGGTTGGGAGAGGTTTTGGGACTCTTACGTTGTTGTATCTCGTCTCACCAAAACCGGTGTGATCATTTTGTGAATGATCTCGGTCTGAGGAACCGGTCGACGCTTTTTCATTTCATTCATCTGGGAAACCAGCAGCTTCATGGCTTCATGTGCAATCTTGTCGATCTGCTGTCCTACAGTGCTGATCGGGATAATTGCCTCGGAGGCAATTGGGGAATCATCATACCCGATGATCCGGAAGTCATCCGGAAGAGTGCCATAATCTCTCATCAGCAGATTCAGAAAAATATTGGCATGGGTGTCATTGGCAAGAAAGATTCCTTTTCGTTTATCCGGATATTTGTCTTTGATCAGATTGTAGACCTCACTAATGTGCTGCTGTGTTTCCGGATAACTGTTGCCGAGATCTGTAAGGATAATTTTGTGTCGGATATTGAACTGCTGGCAGGTATCGCGAAAACCCTGGATACGGCCGTAAGAAGGGACGGACGGAGAAACATCAGAATTGATGTGGATCAGGATGTCACAGTTGTTTTTGACAAGGAGACTGGCAGCCTGCACGGCTCCCATATAGTTGTCAGTATTGATACTGTTTACATATTCATCCTCCCGTTCGATGGTGACGACAGGAATGTGATAAGAAGCCAATTCCTGCGACGGGATTGTGTGGCTTAACACAATGAGTCCCTCAATCTTGTAAGCAAGCAGCTCCTGAAGGTATTTTCGTTCTGTTTCCTCGGAGCCGTTGCTGGTAAACACCAGAAATTTATATCCAAAAGTTTCATAAGTAGATAAGATCTGGTTTAACATTTCTGAGTAATAATGAAGGAATAAATTGGGTAACAGAATGCCGACAAATTCGCTTTTGCCATTTGCCAGCACTTTTGCGAGCTTGTTCTCATGATAATCCAGATCGACCAGTGCCTGTGCGATGATCTCCTGGTTTTTTAATGTAAGGGAATCAGGATTATTGAAATATCTGGAGATGGTTGTTTTGGAAAAGTGAGTATATTTTGCAATGTCGTCAAAGGTGACTTTTTTCTTTTTATTATCCATGTTTTGTGCCTTTCTGCGTTGGGAGTGTATTTTCGTGCTGTAAATCTGTCCTTAGTATAGCAGAACAGAGGCGTGAATTCAATGAAAAAATAACCGGTAACGTAACCGGTTATAATAATTTAAAAAAATGGTTGACAAACGATATGCATCATAGTATTATTAAATCACAAAGTAACCGGTTACTTTACCGATTACACAAACGGAAACACTTATAGAGACACGACGAAAGAAAGGAGAACAGAATGAGAAAACGTGTGATAACGGCTCTGGCCATGAGCGTACTTGCACTCAGCCTGACCGGATGTCAGAAAAGTACGCCGAAGCCCGGAAGCATCGCCGGATATGATAAAGGAGAGCAGTATCTGTCCATATGGGTACACTCCATTGAGGATACCGATGAAGGCCGATGCTATCGGGAAGCAGTTGATGCATTTAACAAGAAGTATGATGGAACATATTTTGCGGATATTGAGTTTATTCCGCGAAATGACAGTGGCGGAGGATACTCTGATAAGATCAATGCATCCGTCATGTCGGGAGACCTTCCGGATGTGCTGACGGTAGACGGACCGAATATCGCAGCATATGCATCCAATGGGATTATTCAGCCTCTGGCAAAGCTGACGGAGAAAGAAAAATCCGTTTACCTGCAGTCTATTATCGATCAGGGAACTTACAAGGACAAGCTGTACGCTCTGGGAGCAATGGAGTCCAGTGTTGGTCTGTACTATAATAAGGACATACTGAAAGAGGCAGGAATCAGCATACCTGATGCAGATCATCCGTGGACTCAGTCCCAGTTTTTGGACATTCTTGCAAAGCTGAAACCGGTTATAGATAAAAAGAATGGATATGCCCTTGATATGACATTTCCGGTGGGGGAGGCAACCATCTATTATTATGCACCGTTTTTCTGGTCAAATGGCGGAAATATGGTGGACGAGACGGGACTTTCCGTGGATGGTGTCTTTGATTCGAAGGAAAATGTAAAAACAGTATCTTATTTTCAGTCGTTGCTGAAGAATAAGTATATGTCAAAGGTGCCGATCGATCATTTGTTTGAAAGCGGCAGGGCAGCATTTAAGATTGATGGTGCATGGGAGGTTAATACACTTTATACCAGCTATCCGGATGTGTCCTTTGGTGTGGCACCATATGTAGTCGGGGACTCCTGGAACGGAGAGAGATACGCTCCAACCGGTTCATGGGCTTTTGCAGCCTCTTCCAAGACAAAACATATCAAGGGAGCAACCGAATTAGTGAAATGGATGAGCGGTGTGGACAGCGGGAAGCGTTTATGGGAAAAGTCAAAATCATTTCCATCCACATATGAAGCGTATGAAACAATCGACGTATTTCAAAAAGACGAAAATTACAAAGCGCTATACTATCAATTAAGCAACTATGGTCATCCAAGGCCAAAGACTCCTGCATATCCACAGGTAAGTACATCATTTCAGCAGGTACTGGAAAATTGTGTTCTGAGTGGTTTTGATCCACAGGAGCAGCTGGATAAATCTGTAGAAAGGATTAACGCAAAGCTGAAGCGTTATACGTTAGAATGATGAAAAAAAGAAGAGAATCAATTATGGGAATGGCCTTTTTTGGCCCGGCACTTGTCTTATTGACATTGTTTTTGTTCCTGCCAATGATATTGACATTGGTATTTAGCTTTACAGACTTTTTTGCATTAAATCCAAGCCTGACGCATTTTACCGGGTTGGATAATTATTTTCAGGTATTCAAGGACGATGATTTCCGGCAGGCATTTACCAATACCGTGAAATTTGTGATCATAATTGTTCCGTTACAGGGACTGGGAGCGTTAGGACTGGCACTTCTGATCAATAAGGTGACGTATTGTAAGGCATATTTTAAGGTGGCATTTTTTATTCCGGTTGTTATGTCTCTGGCGGTTGTATCTACACTCTGGGTGCAGATCTACAGCCCGGAGGGAATTTTAAATTCCATTCTTGCACACATTGGAATCAACGCACAGCCGTTTATCAATAGTGCAGATCAGGCTCTGCCATCCATCGCTGTTATGAGTGCATGGCAGGGAGTCGGTTATCAGATGTTGATCTTCTTGGGCGGACTGCAGCAGATCAATCCGGCACTTTATGAGGCTGCTGAAATGGATCATGCCAGCAGTTGGCAGAAATTTAAAGATATCACATTGCCGGAGTTAAAGCCATTGTGTATTTTTGTACTGATCACGATCACGATCGGAGCGTTCCGTATGCTGGTACAGCCGATGGTTATGACGGGAGGAGGCCCATCTCATTCTACTTACACCATGGTTTATGACATTTATGAAACCGGCACGGTAAACTGGGAGATCGGACTGGCATCCACGATGGCGATCGTATTTGCATTTTTCGTAATGATCCTGACGGTGATCCAGACAATCCTCACCAAAGATAAGGAGGGAAAAAAACATGTTAACAAAAAAGCAAAAACGAATTAATATCATTCTTGTTATCATTATGATTATCGTGTCCTTGTTTTTTCTGTTTCCTGTAATATGGATGCTTGCTAATTCTTTTAAAACAGATGCAGCGATCACAAGAGATATGAATTCGCTGGCGGCGTTTATTCCTCCGGCGTTAAATGGTAGTTTTTTCGACAATTATATTACCATTCTGACCAACACGAGCTTTCTTCGTTATATGGCAAACACATTGCTTTATGCAGCGGTATTGATCGTGCTTGGAATCATTGTAAACGGGCTGGCAGGCTATGCACTGGCCAAGATCAATTTTCCGTTTAAGGAACGCTGGCTTCTTATCATTATGCTTTTGATGATCGTGCCGATGGAGACGATCATTACCATACATTTCCTGTTTATTGCAAAATTGGGACTTTTAAATAACATTATCGGGTATGTTCTTCCGATGATCGTAAATCCATTTAATATATTCCTGTTCCGGCAGGTGTTTGTCAGTCTTCCGGATGATGTTTACGAGGCGGCGCAGTTGGATTTTTGCAGTCCGGTGAAGTATTTCTTTACTATGGTGCTTCCAATGTCTAAGAGTGTTGTGGCAACAGTCAGTGTATTTACATTTTTAAATGTGTGGAACGATTATTTGTGGCCATCTCTTGTATTTACTTCAAGTGATCTTCTGACGGCACAGATCGGATTAAATGCGATCACGTCCAATGATAATACAACAATGGGTCAGACATTAGCTGTCATTACACTGGTAACGATACCGGTTATCATCATTTATGCGTTATTTTCAAAGCAGATTGTGGAAGGAGTTGTTTCCACAGGTTCAAAGGAGGGTTAAGTTATGAGTTTTATTGAATTAAAAAAAGTATGCAAGCAGTATCCGGGTACAGATAAAAAGGCAGTGACAGATTTTGATCTGGAGATCAATGAAAAAGAATTTATTGCATTTGTTGGACCATCCGGCTGTGGAAAATCTACGACACTGCGGATGATCGCGGGATTTGAAGAAATCACTTCCGGAGATTTGTATATTGATGGGAAGAGAATGAATGAGGTCGCACCAAGAGATCGAGGCATTTCTATGGTATTTCAGAATTATGCGTTATATCCTCATATGACGGTGGAGAAAAATATCGGCTATGGACTGAAAAATATGAAGGTACCGGCTGACGAGATCAAAAAAAAGGTAGACTGGGCAATTGATATTCTGGGACTGGAGGAATATAGAAACCGTAAACCGAAAAATCTGTCCGGAGGCCAGAGGCAGAGAGTTGCTCTTGGAAGAGCAATCGTAAAGGATCAGAAGGTATTTTTGATGGATGAGCCGCTGTCTAATCTGGATGCAAAGCTTCGTGTCAGCATGAGAAATGAGATCAGCAAGCTTCACCGCAGCCTTGGAAGTACTACAATCTACGTTACGCATGACCAGGTGGAAGCAATGACCATGGCAGACCGTATTGTGATCATGAAAGCGGGTGTTGTACAGCAGGTTGGTAAGCCAATGGAGCTGTACGAAAAACCGGTCAATAAATTTGTGGCGGGATTTATCGGCTCACCACAGATGAATTTCTATGATGTTTCCATTGAGGATGGACAGATTGTATTTTCAGATGGCAATCGGCTGACCATGAAGCAGGAAATGGCTGAGAAGTTAAAGAAGCATGGAACAAGAATGACACTTGGAATTCGCGGAGAGGACATTAAATTTGATCCACAAAATCTGGACATCTATAAAGAAAATAAGATGCAGGCAGTTGTTGATAATACAGAGATCATGGGAAATGAAAATAATATCTATTTTGAATTTGGAGGAGCAGTAACGATTGCCAGGGTTTCAAAATATGAGCTGTGCAAAGTGGGGGATAAGGTAGAATTTGTGTTTGTGCCGCATAGGATGCACTTTTTTGATATCGATACGGAAGAAGCGATCGAACTGTAGGTAAGGTATGAAACAATCGGATGTCTGTAGGGGTAGAACCGCAGACATCCGGAAAGGGACAGGTATAGATATGGATCAGTTGAAAAAAGCAAATGAATATGTTAAACAGAACCGCATTCCAAAAGAAGAGCTTCCGGTGTTCCATGTAACACCGCCATGCGGCTGGATGAACGATCCCAATGGCTTTTCGGTATATCAGGGAAAGACCCATTTGTTTTACCAGTTTCATCCCTACAGTACAGTGTGGGGACCGATGCACTGGGGACATTATGAAACAAAGGATTTCGTGAAATGGACGGAACTTCCGGCAGCATTGGCTCCGGATCAGGCGTATGATGAAGCAGGTTGTTTTTCCGGTTCAGGAATAGAGACAGAGAAAGGTCATCTTCTTGTATATACCGGTGTCATGGAAAAAGAGGAGGATGGGCAGAAATATACGTATCAGAATCAATGTATTGCTTTGGGGGATGGAAAGGCATATAATAAACTTGCGCAAAATCCGGTAGTGACCGGTGACATGCTTCCGAAGGGGTTTAGCAGAGAGCATTTCAGAGATCCGAAGATCTGGAAAGAAGATGACGGATATTATATGGTCGTTGGAAACAAAACAGACCAGGGAAAGCCGCAGGTTGTATTATTTCATTCGGAGAATGCTGTTGAGTGGGAGTATGTATCTGTACTGGCAGAGGATAAAAACGGAAATCTTGGAACTATGTGGGAATGCCCGGATTTCTTTGAATTGGACGGGGAATATATACTGCTTGCTTCTCCGCAGGATCTGTGTGCCGGTTCGGAGTTTCATAATGGAAATAATACAGTATATTATACCGGCAGTTACGACAGGGGACGGCATGTATTTGATTATTCGCATGTATACTCTCTGGATGATGGCCTCGACTTTTACGCATCACAGACCATGTTGTCTGCGGATGGACGGCGTATTTTGATTGGATGGATGCAGACCTGGGATGCCAATATTCGCCCGGCAGATCAGAAATGGGCATGTATGATGACTATTCCGAGAGAGCTTCGTCTTGATAACGGGCGGATATTGCAAAGTCCGGTCCGGGAGTTGGAAAAATACTACAGTAACTCGGTTCATTATGACCAGTGTACGATAAAAGGGACATGTCAGAAGGAAGGAATCCGGGGACGTGTGCTGGATATGATTGTAGAACTTTTGGAGGGCGATTATACTTCGTTTGACATCTGCTTTGCACAAAATGAAAAGCATTTTACGAAATTTACTTATGACCGTGCGGATAAAACTATAGAAATTGACAGGACATACTGTGGAATGATCCGTGATGTACTGGCACAGAGAAAAGTTCCGGTCAAAGTTTCGGGTGACGTTGTTAAGATTCGGATGATCCTGGATAAATATTCCGCAGAGATTTTTATAAATGATGGGGCACAGGTGATGAGTACGACATTCTATACTCCGTTGGATGCCGATCAGATCAGTTTTGTCTGTGATGGTTCTGTTACTGTCAATATTGATAAATATGATATATCTATCGGCGAAATGGCATGATGTATGCAGATAGGAGGAAAATGATGAAAAAATTTGACGTGGCTGCATTAGGGGAATTACTTGTGGATTTTACGGAAAATGGAATCAGTACACAGGGAAATCCTGTTTTGGAGGTCAATCCCGGAGGTGCTCCGTGTAATGTATTGTCCATGCTGCAAAATCTTGGAAAAAGTACGGCATTTATCGGAAAAGTCGGGGATGATGTTTTTGGACGAATGCTGGCAGATGCAGTAAAAACACAGGGAATCAATACGGATAATCTTGTTGTAGATCCGGAGGTGCATACTACGTTAGCCTTTGTTCATACAAAGAAAGACGGAGACAGGGAGTTTTCGTTTTATAGAAATCCCGGAGCTGATATGATGCTACGATGGGAGGAGGTACAGCAGGAGAAGCTTGCTCAGACAAGGATTTTTCATTTTGGAACCTTGTCTATGACGCACGAGCAGGTAAAGGATGCAACCCAAAGAGCCGTGCAGCATGCCCGAAAAGAAGGTGCCCTTATCTCTTTTGATCCCAATTTAAGACCACCGCTATGGAACAGTCTGGAGGATGCCGCACGTCAAATGTGGTATGGAATCGGACAGTGCGATATCTTAAAGATTTCCGATGATGAAATCGCCTTTTTGACCGGTAAGAAGGATATTGATCAGGGCATTGCGGAAATTTTGAGAAAAAATCGTCCGATATTAATATGTGCAACTATGGGAAAATATGGAAGCAAGGCATATTATCAGGGGAAAAGCGTATTTTGCGAGCCGTTTCTGCGGGACGACACGATAGAGACCACAGGGGCGGGAGATACCTTTATGGCGTGCGTTTTAAATGCTGTTCTCGAAAAAGGACTTGATTCTTTGACGGAAGATGATCTGCATGAAATGCTCCGGTTTGCCAATGCGGCATCTTCGATCATTACCACCCGCAAAGGGGCATTGAAGGTGATGCCGAAGCGGGAAGAAATTATTTCCGTGCTGACAAAAGAATAAAATCGAACAAATGTTCATAATTTCGTTGCATTGACAATAATACTATGCTATACTGATTTTATGAATGATGAAAGATACATAGGGAATGAATCGCCATCATGGAGAGATTTGTTCCCTGTTTTATTATAGTGTGAAAAGACACAAATCGGAGAGAAATCACCGGATATGTTTCCGGCAGTTTCCAGTATTTCTCTTATTTGGAGGTGTTCAGACAATCATGGATCATTTTATATTACATTCCGAATACCAGCCCACCGGAGACCAGCCGGAGGCGATCGACGCTCTGGTCAGGGGCTTTGAGGAGGGCGATCAGTTTCAGACCTTACTTGGTGTTACCGGTTCCGGCAAGACCTTTACCATGGCAAATGTCATTGCAAAGCTTAATAAACCGACTTTGGTCATTGCGCACAATAAGACTCTGGCGGCGCAGCTCTACGGCGAGTTCAAGGAATTTTTCCCGGAGAATGCGGTGGAGTATTTTGTATCCTATTATGATTATTACCAGCCGGAGGCATATGTACCGTCCTCGGACACATATATTGAGAAGGATTCCTCGATTAATGATGAGATCGATAAGCTGCGGCATTCGGCGACGGCGGCACTGACGGAGAGGAGAGATGTCGTGATCGTGGCGAGTGTGTCCTGCATATATGGTCTCGGAAGCCCGATCGATTATCAGAATATGACCGTGTCACTGCGACCGGGCATGATCAAGGATCGTGATGAGGTCATTCACCGTCTGATCGATATGCAGTACACAAGGAATGACATGGATTTTCAGCGTGGTACCTTCCGTGTGCGCGGAGATGTGCTGGAGGTATTCCCGATTTCGGAGTCTGACCGCGCGATCCGTGTGGAATTTTTCGGCGATGAGGTGGACAGGATCACGGAGATCGATGTGCTGACCGGTGAGGTTTTGTCCGAGCTGGAGCATATGGTTGTGTTTCCGGCATCTCATTATGTTGTGGATAAGGAAGCGATGGAGCGTGCGATCCGTGACATTGAGGCGGAGCTGGAGGACAGAGTACGGTATTTCCGGTCTGAGGATAAGCTTCTGGAGGCACAGAGGATTTCTGAACGGACTAATTTTGATATCGAAATGATGCGTGAGACCGGCTTTTGTTCCGGTATTGAGAATTATTCCCGTCATCTTTCCGGATTGAAGGAAGGGGAACCACCGCATACATTGCTGGATTATTTTCCGGACGATTTTATTATTATGGTGGATGAGTCTCATATGACGATCCCGCAGATCCGCGGTATGTATGCCGGAGACCGTTCCAGAAAGAGGACGCTGGTAGACTACGGTTTCCGTCTGCCATCGGCGTTAGACAACCGTCCGCTGAACTTTGAGGAGTTTGAGCAGCATATCAATCAGATGATGTTTGTTTCTGCGACACCGAATGTATATGAGGACGAGCATGAGCTGGCGAGAGTAGAGCAGATCATCCGGCCGACAGGGCTGCTGGATCCGGAGATTGACGTACGTCCGGTAGAGGGGCAGATCGATGATCTGTTAGGCGAGGTGAACCGTACTATTGCGGCAGGCAATAAGGTTATGGTCAATACGCTGACGAAGCGGATGGCGGAGGATCTGACGGATTATCTGCGTGAGGCGGGCATCCGTGTAAAGTACCTGCATTCGGATATTGATACGCTGGAGCGTTCGGAGATCATCCGCGACATGCGTATGGATGTGTTTGATGTGCTGGTGGGAATCAATCTGCTCCGAGAGGGACTGGATATTCCGGAGATTGCTCTGGTGGCAATCCTGGATGCAGATAAGGAGGGCTTCCTGCGTTCAGAGATCGCGTTGGTTCAGATCATCGGACGAGCTGCACGAAATGCAGAGGGTCATGTGATCATGTATGCGGATGTTATGACGGATTCCATGCGCA
This sequence comes from Jutongia sp., assembly GCF_057878315.1. NCBI lineage: Bacteria > Bacillati > Bacillota > Clostridia > Lachnospirales > Lachnospiraceae > Jutongia > Jutongia sp. Next base: position 22,498 of record NZ_DBLXSO010000040.1, read on the forward strand.
ATGCGATCAATGAGACGAACCGTCGTCGCAGCATCCAGCAGAAATATAACGAGGAGCATGGTATTACACCGCAGACGATCAAGAAAGCAGTCCGGGATCTGATCCGGATTTCGAAGAAGGTCGAGGAGACAGAAACCGGTGATATCCAGAAGGATATCGAATCAATGAATCAGAAGGAATTAGAGCAGCTTGTCCGCAAGATCAAAAAGAAGATGAACACAGCGGCTGCCGAGTTAAACTTCGAGCTGGCGGCAAGTCTGCGTGACCAGATGCTGGAGATCAGGAAGCATATGAATGAGTAGCATGATGTAAGGGACAAAAGCAGATAGCAATGTATGTTTACATACAAATTGCCTGACGATGGAGCAATCCATGTCATCCGTTGAAAAATGCATTTTGCCCCCGATATCACGGTATAGGTTTTTTGTGGAGGACGAATATGGGAATTTTACTGGGGGTTGATTATTATCCGGAGCAGTGGCCGGAGGAGATGTGGGAGCAGGATGCAGACCATATGAAGGAATGCGGTGTGAAGCTTGTCCGGATGGCGGAGTTTGCATGGAGCCGTCTGGAGCCGGAGGAGGGAGATTTCCGGTTTGAATGGCTCGACCATGCAGTGTCCGTTTTTAAGGACAGAGGGATTCAGATATTTTTGTGTACACCAACCTGCACCCCTCCGTTGTGGGCATTTGAGAAATATCCTGAGATCATTCAGGTTGGAACAGACGGAAGAAGGATCTCCATCGGAATCCGTGGACACCGCTGCATGAACAGTCCCGTTTATCGGACACTGTGTGAGCGTATCATCCGCCAATTGGTAGATCATTACCGGGATGAGGAGGCGGTGATCGGATACCAGATCGACAATGAGCTGGAGGCGAACCATTGCCGCTGTGCAGTGTGCGAGGAGGCGTTTCGTGACTGGATGAAGGAGAAGTACGGTACAACGGAACAGATCAATCAGGCGTATGGCAACAGCGTCTGGAGCGGAGAGTATTCTTCTTTTTCTCAGGTGAAGCCGCCGATGGGAGATTTCATCAAGTGGCAGAATCCGTCATTGACGCTTGATTATAACCGATATGCTTCTGATAGTACGGTAGCATATCTTGAATTTCAGAGAAAGCTGATCCATTCGCTGGATCCGAAGGCGCAGATTACAACCAATAGCTGGCTGTGTGAAAATATGCCGGACTTTTATGACCTGTTCCATAATCTGGACTTTGTTTCTTATGACAATTATCCGACAACGATGATTCCGACAGATTCACAGGAACTATATTCCCATGCGTTTCATCTGGATCTTATGCGCGGAATCTTGCAGAAGAATTTCTGGATCATGGAGCAGTTAAGCGGTGCGGTGGGAAGCTGGATGCCTATGTCAGCCATGCCGGTACCCGGGATGATCAAAGGGTATGCACTGCAGGCGGTAGCACATGGAGCGGACGCCGTGATTCATTTTCGCTGGCGCACCGCCGTGTCGGGTGCAGAAATGTACTGGCACGGAATCCTGGATCACAGCAATGTGCCGGGAAGGCGCTATCAGGAATTTAAAGAGCTGGGGCAGACGATAAAGCAGCTTCAGGAGTTGGATGGCTCTGAGGTGGTCAATCGTGTGGCGTTACTTTACAGCTCCGATAATGAATATGGTTTCAAGCTGCAGCATCAGGCAGAGGGCATGTATTATCTGGAGCAGTTAAAGTGTCTTCACGACGGTTTTACCGGCATTGGCGTTGGTGTAGATATTATTGACGAGAGAGCATCGTTTGACGGATATGATATTGTACTTGCTCCGACAATGCTCATTGAACATTCCGGAACCGTGAAGAAACTGGAGAACTTTGCAAAGCAGGGAGGAACGGTGCTTTTGACGAACCGCTCGGGGGTGAAGAACCTCTCTAATCAGTGTATCATGGACAGTCTTCCTACTATATATAAAGAACTTGCTGGCGTGCACGTGACGGAATACAATGCCGCCGGAGCGCGGACAGGGAAGCTGCGGATTACCGATGCACAGCTTCGTGGACAGTATGGTCAAATCTGTACAAATTCGTTTTTGAGGGAGGATGCTTCTTCACTGCAGACGGAGCATCAGGATGCCACATATAAGCGCTGGTGTGATATACTGGAAGCAGACACGGCAGAGGTTCTGGCGGTCTATGGAGATCAGTATTATGCGGGGCAGCCGGCAGTAACAGTAAACACATATGGCAAAGGTCGCATATATTATGTAGGAACTGTGCCGGACCGCGCATTCTATATGGCGCTTGCGGCTCGTATGGCACAGGAGCAGAAGCTGAGCTTCCGGGATGATCTGCCGCTTGGCGTAGAAATTACATATCGGCAGAAGCAGGATACGACCTGGAGATTTGTATTTAATAACAGTGACAAACCGCAAAGTATATCTCTGGAGGGTAACATATGTTCATTGAAGCCGTTTGAGATGAAGATTGATAAGATATGTGCAAAGGGAAAGCGTATATAGCAGATGTCGGATCAGGGGAAACCCCGGCTGTGTTAGAACATGCCGGATAAGTGCATTCTGACGGTGCTGGAAAATGCTGAATAAGAGAATGCCGGGTAAGAGAATCCAGGCGGTATTATGTTAGGAAATATACTCGGAACAAAAAGACAGGAGGTGAGGAAATGCGCTGGTGGAAACGATTAATATTAACGGTGGTCAGTCTTGTGTGGGGATATATCTCGACGGATTATCTGTATATTGCACTTGGATATCTGACCGGAACGAGAGCACAAAGGAACGTAGAAAGTATGCCGCAGACATTTCTGTGGCAGCTGGCCGGTTTCGGAATGTTTGTGTTATGGCTTTTGATCCTTGCTGCTTATACGAAGCTGATCCGCTTCCTGTCTCCAAAGGTTGACCTGATTGAAATGGATGTGGATGAGAAGAATCCAAAGATTCGCAGAAAGGTTTTTGATATTATTCTACAATATGGTTTTATTCTGACCGGAATATTTATACGATGGGCGTATCTTTGCCTGGTTTACCTGCCAAATCATTAGTATAATGATTGTGCCGGACATAGTGGTGTGGTATGATAGACATATATGTGTCGGCAGCGGTGAGAAGGCATGAATGATAGATTGCCGGTGGCGGTGAAAGTGTGTGATAAGAAAACGGAGATCACATTAGTGTACGTAAGAATGGAGGGGCAGATGGCATCAATTAAAGACATTGCGAAGATTTGTGGCGTGTCGGTTGCCACGGTCAGCAAAGCACTGAACGACAAAAAGGATATTGGAGAGGAAACCAAAAAACATATTAAAGAGGTTGCAAAGGAACAGGGATATTTTCCGCAGTATTATGCCCGCGCGATCCGCATGAACAAAAGTTTTAATATTGGTGTTCTCTTTATTGATGAATCGATGAGCGGTCTGACACATGATTATTTCGCAAATATCCTGAACAGCTTTAAAGTGACCGCGGAAAGCAAAGGTTATGATATCACCTTTATCAACAGCAATAAGAAGCACAAGAAAAGCAAAACATATCTGGAGCATTGCCGGTACCGTGGTCTGGACGGCGTCATGATCGCCTGTATCGATTTCTATAATCCGGAGGTACGCGAGCTGGTGGAAAGTGATATTCCGGTTGTGACGATCGATTACGAATTTCCGGACTGTCTTTCTGTCATATCGGACAATGCGGTAGGAATGCGTGAACTGGTTGAATATGTGATTTCGATGGGACATAAGAAGATCGCTTATATTACCGGTGACGATACATCGATTGTTACAGATATTCGTATTCAGGGGCTGAAGGAGACAATGGACAAGCATGGTCTGGCATTGCCGGAAGGATGGATCTTTCCGTCCGAGTATCGTAATCTGAAAAAGGCGGCAGAATATACGAAGACATTATTGCAGCAGCCGATCAGGCCAACCTGCATTATATATTCCGATGACTATTCGGCAGTCGGAGGCATCGCTGCGATCGAGTCGATGGGATTAAGGATCCCGCAGGATATCTCGGTGGCGGGCTATGATGATATCTTTATCGCAAGCCAGCTTCAGCCTCGTCTGACCACGGTGCGGCAGGATACGGAGAAGATTGGCATGAAGGCGGCAGAGCAGTTGATCAAATTGATCGAGGGACACAAGGTAAAGCTTTCAGCACCGTCTGTAGTGGCAAGCCAGCTGATCCGTGGAGCTTCCGTTGCCAAGCTGGAGGAATGACAGAAATCAATGGATAATTTGTAGATTATTTGCATAATTTGTATCTTGACAAGCTTTCATAAACATAATATAATAGTCTAATGTGGCGTGTAAAATACTTAAGCCAAAGCCCCGGTAACAGTATTTATGTGCCTGACAGTTGAAGATTGTTAGAAAAGTTAGGAGGTACTGGGATGAAAAGTTATATGGCTAACCCATCCAAGATTGAAAGAAAATGGTATGTAGTTGATGCTACAGGACATACATTAGGACGTCTCGCTTCAGAGGTAGCTTGCGTATTGAGAGGTAAGAATAAGCCGGAGTATACTCCGCATATCGATACCGGCGATTATGTAATCGTAATCAATGCTGACAAGATCAAAGTAACAGGTAAGAAGCTGGAGCAGAAGATTTATTATCATCACTCTGATTATGTTGGTGGTATGAAAGAGACCACACTCAAGGAAATGCTCGCTAAGAAGCCGGAGTATGTAATTGAGCATGCAGTAAAGGGAATGCTTCCAAAGGGACCACTTGGTCGCCAGATGGCAACAAAGCTTCATGTATATGCAGGTGCAGAGCATGAGCAGATCGCACAGAAGCCGGAAGTATTAGAAATCGTAGAGAGAGCATAATTGAGAGGAGGAAAAGACATTGGCTAATAAATTTTATGGAACAGGCAGAAGAAAAAGCAGTATTGCCAGAGTATATTTAGTACCAGGAAATGGTAAGATCACAATCAACAAGAAGGATATGGATCAGTATTTCGGTCTTGAGACATTAAAGATTATCGTTCGTCAGCCACTGGAAGCGACCAACACACTTGACAAGTATGATGTACTTGTAAATGTTCGTGGTGGCGGATTCACCGGTCAGGCCGGTGCAATCAGACACGGTATCGCAAGAGCTCTTCTGAATGTAGACGCAGATTTCCGTCCTACACTGAAGAAGGCAGGATTCCTTACTCGTGATCCTAGAATGAAAGAGCGTAAGAAATACGGTCTCAAGAAGGCTCGTAGAGCTCCTCAGTTCTCAAAGAGATAATCTTTCAAGAACGAAGATATCAAGAAAAGCCCATTTTTCAAGGGTTACAGAAGTTGTGGAATGCCGTCAGATGTGCTGGAATTTACATCGAATGCAACACATATGCAGCAGGTATGCAACAAAGATATTGATATGTATAGGACATTTTTCAGTAGAGATACTGGGGAATGTCCTTTTCTTTGTTTAAATCTTATTAATCGCATCTACAAGCTCCTTTATATCAAAGTGGGTATACACTTTCTCTGTGAGTGTCATTGCACCTGAGTGCCCCGCAATCTTTTTGATAATCGTCTGGTTAATACCAGCTTCTGCTAACATTGAGATGCATGTATGTCTGCAGCAGTGAGGTGTACGATTAATACCTAGCTGTTCCATCAATGGCTTGAAATAGCTATCGTAGTAGTTTCGGTATTCAAAATGTTTTCCAGCTTCTGTATGAAGTAAATATTCACATTCAGGGCAGGATTCATACCAAGCTTTGTAATATGGCAGAACTTTGTCTGCTATTGGAACTTTTCTGATACCATTTTGTGTTTTACTACAGATAACATCAAAATACTGTTCATCAAGATGAACATTCTCTTTCTTCAAATCAAGCATTTCAGAGATACGGA